>JACPFH010000431.1 GCA_016183075.1 Deltaproteobacteria bacterium
GCTCGAGCTCGGCGAGCCTGTCCCCCAACCCGACCCCGAAGCGATGGCGCGCATGGAGCGCGAACGCCAGGCGCGGGAAGCCTCCCAGGGAAAGACGGGAATCCTGCGTCGCGCCTGGGGCATGTTCCGGAGCGGCCCCGATGTCTCCCGCGCGGCGCAGGCTGGAAAGCCCACTCTCTCTCCTCCCCAGGAAGGTTCCACGTCGATTCCCGCGACTCCGTCAGAGCCGAAGATGGACATCCAGGCCGCTCCCGGCATCCGCCAGATGGATCGATTGGAGAGCTTTATCGAGCGGCGGACCGCCCTCGCGTCTCTTTATAATCATGCGTTCCGGGAAATAGACGGCGCTACGCCCTTGTCCCCGGTGCCTTATCCTCATGTCCACTCGTGGCATCTCTTTGTTATCAAGCTCGAATTGGAGCGCCTGAATATCGACCGGGAGCGTTTCTTGAAGGAACTCAAGGCGCGCAACATCGGAGCAGGCATCCATTTCCCCGCCGTTCACCTTCAGCCCTATTATCAGCGGCGATACGGATATAAGGTCGGGGATTTTCCTGTGGCCGAGCAAGCCTCGGAACGCATTCTCTCGCTTCCTTTATTTCCCGAGATGGTAGAGAGGGATGTTCGCGATGTCGTTGGTGCCTTAAGTGAAATATTGGCGGCGCACCGAAGATGAGCTAATATTCCCCGAGGAGCGTGACATGCCCATATACGAGTATCGCTGCTTACAATGCGGCAGAGTATTTTCCTTTTTGGTCGGCGTGGTCGCTGATTGCGGCGAACCTGCGTGCCCGAGTTGTGGCGGCAAGCGTTTAACGAAGATGATCTCCCGGATAGCGCGGATCAGATCCAGGGATGCCCTTATGGAAGATTTGACGGATCCAACCCAGATCGGTGATATGGATGATCCCAAGGCTATGGCTCGATGGGCAAAGAAGATGGGCAGGACACTGGGTGATGAGGCCGGCGAAGATTTTGGCGAAGAACTGGACGCGATGCTCGAGAATCCAGAAGGACCAGAAGGCGAGCCGGATGAAGAATGAGGCGGAACTTGCCGCCAAAGTCGGTCTGAAGCAAGCCACCGTCTGTATTCTGGGGCTTGGGTACGTCGGGCTCCCCTTGGCGATGGCGTTTGTCGAGGCCGGCTTTAAGGTTTTGGGGATCGATGTCGATGACGAAAAGGTGGCGAGCCTTCAGAAGGGAGCCGCCCAGATTCCCGGAATGTCTCCTGAGGCAATCCAATCGCACTCTTTTGCTGCCTCTAGGGACTTCTCGGTGTTGGAGGACGCTGATGTAGCGATCATCTGTGTTCCTACTCCCTTGAGCAAGACGAGAGACCCTGATCTCTCGTTTGTTTTGGAGGCAGCTAAGACGGTGGCTCTACATCTTCATCCCGGCCAGCTTATCGTTCTGGAAAGCACTACTTATCCGGGAACCACCCGGGAACTCCTCCTTCCACTGTTTGAAGAGAAAGGCTTTGAGGTAGGCAAGGAGTTCTTCCTGGCGTATTCGCCCGAGAGAATCGATCCCGGCAACAAAACTTTCACGCTTTTGAATACGCCTAAGGTTGTCGCCGGCATTACACCTTCGTGTCTACAGCTCGCGCGGCTGCTTTACAGCCAGATCGTGGACAAAGTAGTACCGGTAAGTTCCACCGACGCGGCTGAGATGGTTAAGCTTCTGGAGAACACCTTCCGCAGCGTCAACATCGCGCTCGTCAACGAATTCGCCATCATGAGCCACCGCCTGGGACTCGATGTGTGGGAAGTCATCCAGGCCGCCGCCACGAAGCCTTTCGGTTTCATGCCGTTCCTTCCCGGCCCGGGACTGGGCGGCCATTGCATCCCCGTTGACCCCCGTTACCTTTCGTGGAAACTGAAGCTATTGGCCTACAAAGCCCGTCTGATCGAGCTGGCTGACGAGATCAACCGCGAAATGCCGCGCTTTGTGGTCGAGAAGGTTATCGAAGCTCTCAACCGAGAGCGGAAGAGCGTAAGGGGATCAAAGATCCTTATCCTGGGTGTAGCCTATAAAGGAGACTCGGATGACGTTAGGGAATCCCCTGCATTGGACGTTATGAAAGTCCTCGACGACCGAGGAGGGGAAATCTTCTACCACGATCCGCTGATTCCTCAAATTGCCTTTAACGGTTATATCCTCAGGTCCGTCCCACTGAGCCCGGAGTCCCTCTCAGGGTGTGACGTGGTTGTGGTGGTTACCGATCACACCCATTTTGACGCCCGCCTGATAGTCGAGCACTCCCGGTTAGTCATCGATACGCGGAATATCACCCGCGGGATCAACTCAGAAAAAGTAGTAAGACTCTGAATCGTTATTCGTCAATAGTTGCGGTCAATAGTTATTGGTCAACAGGGTTACTACGCGTCGCTACCGCGTTACGATTCGTTACAGTAATCCATTGTAACGAGGTAACGGATGGTAACTCATCGACGATTAACGGTTGACTAATTTTGGCCTGAACGGCCAAAATTTCCTTGACATAAGGCGTTTTGCCTTGATAAAGGGCCTTCTGGTGTCAACACGACCAGAAGGCCCTTTTTTTACGGGAGGGACTATGAATCGTCAACCCTGGCAGCGCAACCTCTTGTTTTTAACTTTGGGCTCGCTTGCCGTCTTGGTGCTCGGAGGCAGTTTGGTTTCCTCCTTCCAGCGGATCAACCGACCGTTTCCGGGATTTTTTCTCTATCGGAACATGGTCGTCGGCCCGGATTTCTTACCCCATTGGAGCGGTGCTCGCAGCGGCATAAGCTTTTTGGACCGCGTTGTCGCAGTCGATGACGCGATAATCGAGACACCCGCCGAAGTCTATGATGCGGTGAGCCAAAGGCCGCCGGGAACCCACATTCGGTACACGGTTGAGAAGCCGGGTCAGCGGTTCCGCGTCACGGTTCCGTCGATGAACTTTTCTTTCTCGGACTGGCTATTTAATCTGCGCTCCCCTTCTCCATCGGCGCCCGTGCTTCTCTTTATGGTTGTGATGGTCTTTCTTTGGTTTGCTACCACCTACGATTTCATGATCACTCAGATGTTGCCTAAGGAAATTCGCGCCTTGGCGTTTGCCCTGACTCCGAGCGCCGGGATTCATATGGGTCTTTTATTGACCCGGTATAAGGCGCGTGGCCGTACGCATCGGCTCTATGTGGCGCTCGTTTATGGTCTGTCGCTTATTCTGGGAGTGTTCTACAGCGTAACGTTTCGCGGTCCCTTGGAACTGTGGCACTGGGCGGTCCGATTCGGCTACGGGTACAGCCTGATCGCTTCGCTGGTTTTTCTGTTGCTGCTTGGGCGTGAGCTCAAGCGGCCGGGGCCTCAACTGGAGCGATCTCGCCTCCGGGCCGTCTTCGGGGGAGCGGTTCTGGGCTTCTTTTTCCCTACGTTGGGCGCGGTTTCGCGGGCTTTCCTAGGCTGGGAGATTCCCCACAACTTTCTCTTGATCTTGGCGGTATTCTTTCCTCTGTCTGTGGCTTACGCCTTGCTGAAATATAACCTCTTCGATATTGGGGCCGTGTTGAAGGCCGGTCTCACGCGTGGCGCTTTGACCGGCCTGCTGCTCGTAGTTTATGTCGTGGTCGTTTCGCTTTTGAGCCTGGGCGCGGGAATTTACGAGAAGGATGTTCTTGCCCCCTTATTGTTTGCCGTGGTGGTGGTTTTGATCTTCAACCCTCTGCTTCGCTGGCTTGAGGGGGTCGTAGACCGGTACATCTATGGTCAGGCATACGATTCGAATCAACTGCAAAGGGACGTGAGTCTTTTGTTGCGGTCTCTGGCAGACCCGGAGGTCAGCGCGGACAGATTTCTTAAGCTCGTCACTGGCCGTATCGGCATCGAGACCGCTTGCCTCTTTTTCCAGCCGCCGGGACAAGAAGGGTGCGTCGCCGTTTCGCTTAACGGCGAGCTTAATCCTGCGACAGCTCGGCGACTGGTTTTAGGCTCGTCGTGGAAGGATTACTTTGGGGCTCGTTGGGGCGGAGTTTCCAAGGCCGAGGTGGAGACCGACCCCGGATATGGGCCAACTCGGGCCGAGATTTTGGAGTTATTTCGGCGACTCGGGGCGGAGCTCGTGATTCCGATCGTGTTTGAGCATAATATTTTGGGTCTGGTTGCGTTCGGCGAAAAGCGGTCGGGGAGGGAGTATAGCGCCGGGGATTTTCACGTACTTTGCAGCTTAGCGGATCAATTGGCGCTCTCCCTGGAGAATGGCATGCTCTATGAAGAGTCTGAAAAAGCGAAAAAGAGTTACCGCTCGCTTTACGATGAGGCCCAGGTAATGAATCGGAGACTTATTGACGCGGATCGACTGAAAAAGCAGTTCGTGGCGAATATTTCCCACGAGCTGAGAACTCCGATCAGCACTATCCTGGGCTATTCCGAGGTCTTGCTGGATCCCGGGTTTCGCGGCGATACACGAACGGCCTTGGAACGGCTCGTCAGCAGCGGTCAGAGTCTGTCTCAGCTCATGGACAATCTAATGGACTTTTCTCGAATGGAGGCGGAAACATTGGCGATTACGCTCCAAGAGGTGAAGTTGAGGGAGGTGCTCGGGTCGCTCGAAATCATGACACGGCGGCTGATCAAGGAGCGCCCGGTCCGGTTTTATCTTCGGGTCGACCGCTCCGCGGAAACGATTCAAACCGATCCGCAGAAGCTGCAGCAAATTCTCGCGCACCTTCTGACCAACGCCTTGAAATTCACCGAGCAAGGCGAGATTTCCGTTCAGGTTCAAACCCTGGCGGAGGGGCAGGATTCGCTTTTGGAAATCTCGGTGGCAGATACGGGAATCGGAATCAGCAGGGAAAATCAGGAAATCATTTTCGAGGATTTTCGCCAGCTTGACGGCTCTGCAACACGGAAGTATGGCGGAACGGGTCTCGGGCTCGGCTTGTGCCGGAAGTTGGCCCGATCTTTGGGCGGGAAAATTACGGTTGATAGCGAGCCGGGAAAGGGAAGCGTGTTTAGCCTGTTCCTGCCGCTCAGAAAAATGGAAGCAATGGCTTTGCCCGCGTCGCAGAGTGTTTAATACGTTTGCGCGAATTGTAAGCGGGTGTAGCGCGACGGCCTTGGGTCGGGTTGGTTACTTGCGGTTACATCAACTGCGGCATCACGTGTTTATGAAAAAGGTTTAACGAGGCCAGGACCTTTTCGTGCGGAAGATTCCCGATATGAAACATTCCCATAAAGTGGCCGGCGCCGACCTGCCTCATTTGATCGCGGAGCTTTCGGGCGACAGTGTCCGGGTTTCCCGCAATGACATAACCGGTGGTAACCAGGTCATCCCACGAGAGCGCCGAAAAATCGAGCCGTTCACGATTGCCCTCCCGAAAATAACTAAAAGACCGCCCGCTGTAGAGGGTCTGCTTGACTCGGGTCAGTTCATTGGAGTCGTGGCTAGTGGCCTGATTGAAGCCCCGGTTGTGTAAAGTAAAAAAGTACCGCAGAGCGGGTTCCGCAAATTGCCGCGCTTTCGCGTCCGTTGCGTCCGTGTAAATGTGACGTGTCAAAATGAAGTGGTCAGGTTTCGCTTCCCAACCTTGCTCGTGCGCGAGCCGCCGATAATAGTTGAAGGTGTCCTCAATTTGGCCGCTGGTCTGATAAACCTGAGCAATGGGAAGTCGCCGTTTCACGCACCATTCGATCGACTCGGCGCTCCGAGCCGCAACCCAGACCGGAGGGTGGGGTTGCTGCAAGGGCCGGGGCCAGATCGCGCAATTTTCCAGGTCGAAGAATTTTCCGTGAAAGCTCCACACCGGTCGCGTCCAGGCGGTCATGATCAGCTCATAGGCCTCTTCGAAGCGGCCGCGAGACTCCTCCGGGTTAACGTTATACCACAGGTACTCCGCGGGTATGCCACGAACGAAACCCGCAATCAGCCTGCCGCCGCTCATGCAATCGAGCATGGCGTACTCTTCGGCGACCCTGACCGGATGACTGCGCAGCGGGAGAATGTTTCCTAAAACTCCGATTTTCATCCGTCTCGTTTTCCGGCTCAACGCCGCCGCGATCAGATTGGGCGAGGGCATCGTGCCGTACGCGCTGTAATGGTGTTCGTTAAAGACTACGCCCTCAAAGCCCAGCTCCTCGCAATATTCCATCTCGCCGAGATGCTCTTCGTAATTGCGCCGCCCCGCGGCCGGGTCAAAGAAGCTACTTGGGACCGGCGTGCCGGGAGCATCTGTCGCAACCTGCGGGTAGGAGAGAAGATCAAAGTTGTAAATCTTCACTGGTTCGCCTTTTGCGGTGAGGTCAGGGAGCTGGTGGATACTAGCACCACGGTTGGAAACCTGTCAATGTTATGTCGCGTCGTTGAAAATGAGTTGTCGCGCGGCTCTAGATATGCTCTAATCCGGCGAAACACGAATTCATTGTCAGGGAGATAACCTCATGGCTATGGGATCTGGATTGACGGGATTGGAACTGTTTCCTCGTTTTTCCGATGGGGAATATTCTCGCCGCCATCAGGCGGTGCGCGCGGCTATGGCCAAGGAAGACCTGGATGCCATCGTCATCAGCGGCGGGCCCGGCGCCCCCGAAATTCACTACCTGGTGAATTACCTGGCCCAATCGCCGTGCTGGCTTGTTTTTCCCCGGGAAGGGGAGCCGTCTTGTTTCATCCATTTTTACAATCATCTTGCGTGCGCGCAGGCGCAGGCTATCATCTCCGATGTCCGTTGGTATGGTCCATCGCCCATCGAGATCGTGGCAGAAGAGCTGCGGCGAAGAGACCTGGGCCGAAGCCGGATCGGCCTGGTCAGCTTCAGCACCATTTCGCACCGTCACTTTACCGACTTGCAGCGCCGGCTGCCGGAGATCCAGCTCGTCGATTTTGGATCGCAGCTATCGAGAATTCGCTGGGTACGAAGCGAAGAGGAGCTGGCCTATTTACGGCGGAGTGGCTACCTGACGGACCTCGCTTGCGAGGCCCTCGAACAACGCCTCCGGCCCGGCATGGCCGAATATGACATTCTTGCTATCGTTTACGGCGCCTACATCAAAAACGGCGGCGATCCAGGAATTCATTTCATCGCCACCACCAACATGGCAGACCCTGATCGGTACGTGCCTTGGCAGCGTGTGACGCCGCGCACGATCGGCGTCGGCAGCGTGGTGATTACGGAACTCACGGTGAGCTACTGGGGTTACGCGACCCAGATTCATAGGCCGTTCGCCGTCGGGCGGGAACCTTCACCCGTGTATCGCGAGCTGTTTGATGCCGCGCTGCAATGCTACGAGAGAGTGCGGCGGGTCTGCAAGCCCGGAACCACGAGCGAAGAGATTGTAGCGGCAAGCTCCATCATCGAAGAGCGCGGCTTCACGAGCTATGACAGCGTTTTTCATGGCGAGCGCGGGAAGTTCCCGGAGCTGGGGACACAAAGCGCCACCCATCCGTTGGAGCCTTGGACCTTGGTCGAAAACATGGTCCATGTCATCCAGCCCAATCCCATAACTCGGGATCATCGGGCGGGCTTACAACTCGGCGCGGCCGTCGTGGTCAAGCCCGACGGGGGAGAGCCGCTGCACAATTATCCTTTTAAGTTTCCCGTCTGCGGCGTTTGAGAAAGGGGAACAGAGCCGAGCGCCGTTCTGGTTGACAACATCGAAGACGTTGATCTATGAAGCAACGGTAAGCACTTTGTCGCTAGTTGGAGGAGAGGTTATGTTGCCACAGCACCAGTCGTTCTACGAAGCGTTTTCGAAAGCGGACAAGCTAAAGCTCGAGTGGCCGCACAAGGCAAAGCTGGCGGTGAGTTTGGTGGGAAACTTAGAAGCCTGGACGGAGAGCTTGGACCCGAAGCACCGCAGAACCCACCACGTCGGAGGCTCAGGGCCGCTTACGAACGATGACGCGAGATGTTCTTATGATTTCAAGACCGCAAGCGAAAACGACTACGGCGGCCGGACCGGGGCATGGCGCATCCTCCGAATACTTAAAAAGTATGATGTGAAAGCCTCTTTCAATATCAACGCCCTTGCCGCGATCAAATACCCGGAAGCGGTGAAGCAAATTCACGCCGACGGTCATGAAGTGGTCGGGCACAATTATGCCGAAGACATCCAGTCCCCGTTTCTTTCCAGGGAGGAGGAGAAAGAGGAGATTCAGGCTTGCGTCAAGATTTTCCGCGAGCTTTTGGGTGAGCGGCCGTATGGCTGGTTATCGTCCGGGATGAGGCATACGGAGCACACCGTGGCGCTGCTCGCCGAGGAGGGCTTTTTGTGGCATGGGGACGCGCTCAATGACGATGACCCCTACATAGTTCGGGTCGACGGGAAAACGATGTTGGAAATCCCTTATAAAACTTCGGTGACCGGTCTCAATGACACGGGAATGTTCCGGCGCGGGAAAATGGCGCGGGATCTATTGCAAGCATTCAAGGATGAGTTTGATGTTCTCTACGAGGAATCACAAGAGCGGCCCAAGTTTCTCACGGTGGGAATGCATTGCCAGATGGCTTTTCCGGCAACCGGCAAGTTCTACGATGAGGCGATTCAGTACGCGCGATCCTTTCCCGACGTCTGGTTCGCCCGGCGCATAGATATCGCGCGGTGGATTCTGGAAGCCAGAGGTTAGTTTTCTTTTCGGCGTCGAGCGGTTTGGCCACCCCGATCTCACGGTCGGGATTGAGTTGATGGCGATGGTTCCAACCGAGCGCGCAAATCTGTGAGATCGCGCTCCTTGCAGGCTCTCTTCCCTTTTTGAAACGTTTGCTGGTTTCCGGGTCCCGGCTCAGGCCAGTTCACCCTGGAGACATCTCACGAAGCGTAACCACCATGCCCACCCATGGCACAACGCGTTGACCGGATTCTGCTTTCCAGCGTGATGCTGGGAAACTTTCTGGCGGGTGTGGCTGCCAGGATTTTCGCGATCTCGCTTCCCAGCGTAGCCCACGGCCTTGAAACCGACCTGGTCGGGATTTCCTGGGCGCTGGTTTCTTATGAGCTGTCCGCGATCAGTTTTTCCGTAGTCTTTGGCAGAATCGGGGATATTTACGGGCGACTGAGGGTCTACAGCCTGGGGCTGCTTTTTCTTACCGCAAGCTCGTTTCTCTGCGGGCTATCGCAAAATATCGTCCAACTCATCGTTTTTCGCTTTATTCAGGGCGTTGCCGCGGCCATGACGCAGTCCACGGGCCGGGCGCTGGCGATGGAGTCGATGCCGGAGGGAGCGACGGCGCGAAGCCAAGGATTAATGACCATGGCCTTTGCCACCGGGTCCTTTCTCGGGCCGAGCCTTGGCGGGCTGATTATCGATTTTATTCACTGGCGAGGAATCTTCTTCTTCGTCGTACCGATCGGCGCGATCGGCACTTTCTTGGCGTTTGCGAATTGGCGGCGATTAAAGGCTTTCGATAGCACGCCGCCGTCGGCGGCCAAGCCCTCGGTGGACTATCTCGGGGCCGGACTGCTCCTCGCGGCGACGTGTGCTCTGCTCGCGGTTTTGAATCAAAGGGTTATGGAGATCATGACTTTCGGGCAGCGGGCACTCCTGCTGCTTCTTTTTGGCGGCGCGCTGGGCGGCTTTTTGTTGCGGGAGAGCACCGTCACGAGCCCCGTGGTAGATCTTTCTCTTTTTCGCATCCGCATGTTCGCCTTCAGCAGCTTGAGCCTTCTGTTGCTGTCCATAACCTACGGGCTGACGCTTTTCATCCTGCCGTTTTATCTTCAGGAGGTTCTCCATCTTTCCCCCTCGTTTATCGGCGTTCTCTTTATGACACCGCCTTTCTTCACTTTAACCCTTTCAGCGGCCGTCGGTTCCCTTACAGATCGGACGGGTCCGAGGCTTCCCGCAACCGCCGGCGTCTCCTTCCACGTAGTTGCTCTTTTTCTGGGGACAACCTTACGGGCGGATTCGCATTGGCTTTTGCCCGCGGCCCTGCTGGCTTTGGGAGGGCTCGGCAACGCGTTATTTCTTACACCCAATCACTCGGCCATGCTCGGCTCTGTGCCGGCCCAACACCGGGGTTTGGCCACGGGGGCGCTCTATCTAACTTTCAACCTGGGGATGATCTTGGGCATATCGCTAGGGGGTTTTTTGATGACGAAGCTGTTTCGCCTGATCAGCGGAGTGCCAACCGCGGTGCCTTCGGCGCTAGATTCTGCCGCCTTTGTGACGGCATTCAACGTGGTTTTTGGGGTCGCGGTCGGATTGAGCCTCGTGGCGCTGATCGCGTCGGCGATGAGGGGCGCGAAGGTCAGCCAGCAGGCTTCACTTTACAATGGAAGGGCGTTGCCATGAAAAAAATGGGAACGATGATGGTTTGAGATAGGAGGACACACTCATGGGTAGCGGCGCGATTCCGTGTGGCATTGAAATGCCCCAGGTATTTATTGACACCCCGGTCGATATCCCTCTGATTCGGGATTTTCTCACGAAAGCGGAGATGCTCGGCTATGACGGTGTCTGGGTGCAGGAACAGATCCTCAGCGACTTTCCCGTGCTTGAGTCCGTGAGCCTCCTGAATTATGCGGCGGCGCTGACGTCGAGGCTGCGCCTTGGAACTTCGGTGCTCCTGGCGAATCTCCGTAACCCGCTACAGCTCGCCAAGAGCCTTTCCACATTGGACCACCTAAGCCAGGGTCGCCTGACTGTAGGGATTGGCCTCGGCGGGGGCCGCGCCGGATCAGCGACCGGTGAGGAATCCATTTTCGGCTATTCGAGCGAGCACAGGGTGCGCCGCTTCGTCGAGGGGATTGAGGTCATGAAAGCGCTGTGGACCGAACCTGCGGCCAAATATCAAGGCAGCTTCTGGCGTTTTAACGACGTTCCGATGGAGCCCAAGCCGGTTCAGAAACCGCATCCTCCGATCTGGTTCGGCGCGCACCGGGAGGTGGCGCTAAGAAGGGCGGTAAAATATGGCGACGGATGGATGGGGGCAGGCTCTTCGCCGACAGCCACCTTCCTGAAGGAGTCTGGGCTTGTTCGTCGCTTTCTCGAACAGGCCGGGCGCGACCCGGCCACGTTTTCCATCTCCAAGCGAGTTTATATCGCCGTCGATAACGATCGTGAGCGCGCGGAGCGGCGCTTATGCCGCTGGTTTTCGGTCCGGTATAAGAGCAGCGACCTTGCCCGGCGGGTTTCGGTATGGGGGAGCCCGGAGGCTTGTGTCGATCGGCTAAAAGAGATCATTAATGGAGGAGCTAAGCACCTCCTGCTCAATCCAGTCTTCGACGAAATGGAGCATCTGGAGCTTCTGGCGAGAGAAATCATACCGCAGCTTTAGTGTCTGCTCCGGGGATGGTTGAAACCCCTCGCCTTCAGGCGAAGCGAAAGTCCGTCATGCCCGCGTAAGCGGGCATCCAGGATGGTGGCGGGGGAATCCATGAGGCAAAGACTGGATTCCCGCCTGCGCGGGAATGACTGAATAGGCAGGTAGTCGACTTCCAGTCGACGGTTTTGGGACCCCTTGGCTTGACGCCGAGGGGTGTTCAGTGAAAGAAATAACTCTTTCAATAGAAGCTGTTGTACATATAAGCTCAGGTATTACTTTATATCACTCCTTGTGGTCAGCGCCGGCAGGCGGCGATCAGAGGCCATCGCCCAGCTCTGGTGCATCGAGATGACCGGTATCGCCCCAGGTTTGGAGGACCCAAAATCCTTGGTTCTGATAGGTAAAGATATTGATGCTGGCGTTGCGGAATTCGAAACGACGCGGGGCTTGGAAAGGGATGGAAAGAGTGTGGCGAAACAGTCCGCTTAAAACCCCGACGTGAGTAACCACCACGATCGTCTCACCCAGGTGCTTTTGGGCAATCTCTTCCAGGCAACGGATGTTGCGCTCGACCTGTTGTCGCATGCTTTCGCCGCTGGGTATGACGTAATCCGGGCCGAGGGTTGTGTGCAGGCGGTAAGCCTCGGGATGGGCCTGCCGGATCTCTTCGGTGTGCAGGCCCTGGAAGATGCCGAGGTTCCTTTCCCGCAAGCGCTCATCGACCGTGACCTTGTGACCCGTTGTATTGGCGATGATCTCAGCGGTGCGGCAGGCTCGGCCGAGGTCGCTGCTATAGAGCGCCTTAAAAGTGAATTTTTTCAGGCGGCGAGCCAGCGATTCGGCCTGAGCAATGCCCCGGGCTGTTAGCGGGCTATCCAGATGGCCCTGGCGCCTGCCTTCCAGGTTCCAGGTCGTCTCGCCGTGGCGGACGACGATGATTTGGGCTCTATCCATGCCTTCCTCCTAAGCTACATGCCCGCCAGGTATATTCACGAAGGCGCTCATCTCGTGAGGGAGCGTGACCGGGTCTGCCTTGCATACGTGTGCCGGGCTCAGCTCATTAACCCGTGTGACACCGAGAAGACCCATCACGGTCAAGATCTCGTTTTCGAGTAATTCCAGGACCCGCACAAGGCCTTCCTTTCCGGCTGCAGCCAAACCCCATCCTTGAAGCTTACCGATCGCGACGGCTCGGGCGCCTAGCGCAATCGCTTTCAGGATATCGCTCCCGCGCAGTATGCCGCCGTCCATAATGATCTCTGCCTTGCCCTTCACCGCCTGGACGATCTCCGGGAGCATGTCAATGGTTGCCCGGTTGTGGTCGAGCTGGCGCCCGCCGTGGTTCGAGACGTAGATGACGTCGACCCCGTGTTGAACGGCGATCGCCGCGTCCTCGGCGGTTGCCACACCTTTAAGGATGAACGGCAGGCCGGCGATCTCCTTGACCATGTCCAGGGTCTCCCAGGTGACCGAAGCCTGGTGTTTCGGGTCAGGCGGTACGCGCCGGGCAGGAGGAAGCCAGCGGTCGATCATCTGCCGCTCCCTCCTCCCGTAGTAGGCTGTATCCACGGTAAGGCACAGCGCCGCGTAGCCGGCTTTTTTCGCCCGGGCGAGAATGGTTTCCACCCATTTCAAGTCGCCATGGACGTAAAGTTGGAAGATCTTGGGATTGGAGCCGCTGGCGGCAGTTTCCTCGAGACTCGGCTGCGTGACCGAGCTCACGAAGTTGATCGTCCCGAACTCCGCCGCCGCCATGGCGACGGTCGCGCCACCCCCGGGGGCGAGGATCTGAAGCGATCCGATCGGAGCGAGCATTACGGGAATGCGCAGTTTGTGTCCCAGGAAGGAAGTCGAGGTGTCGATCTGCGAGACATCGACCAAAACGCGCGGCCGAAACGCGATGGAATCGAGGCTGCGCCGGTTGCGGCGCATCGTGGTTTCAGACTCCGCTCCGCCGGTCAGATAGTCCCAAACGTTTTGGCTGAGATTACGGCGCGCCGCCAGAATAATCTCCTGATTGCTGACAAAATCGAGTCCCATGGTGTTGCCTCCCTACAGTGCACCGAATTCTGCGCGATCGGCGCATTTTTGCAAAAGCGTAAATATCGCAGGTACAAAGGCGAAGGAAGTGAGGGTCAATTAAGGGTTCTTTTAGGAGCCTCTGAGTCCGATGTGTCAGGACCGGCCCCGAGTGTGAAGAGGTCAAGCAGGACCGCATTGCGATCACTGAGAGAGGGAGCTTCCAGAAGCGCTTGTTTTTCGGCCGGATGAAACGGGAGCGCGACTGCCAAAAGATTCACCAGCTCCAGATCGGTGAATTCCTTGAGCTGATCTAGCTGAGTCTTGAGACCGTGGGCTTTGCAGTATTCTTCAAGCGCCTTAAGCAAAGCCTCCCGGTTACACTTCCAGCCTGGATCTAGAGGGTTGTCGGGAAACGGGCTGTAGTCAGCTTTCAGCCGGCGATAGCCGCGAAATAGCGGCAGCTCCGTTTCGGCACGAAACCGATTGAGTCCCCTCAATTCGATCGCAAAGCGCCCGTCCGGCTGTTTTTCCCACTGTTCGATGTAGCCCGCGCAGCCGATCTTGTACAGTTCGGGCGTTTCCCTTTCGGCGCCCAGCAGCGGCCGGTTGTCCCGGCCCGGAACAACGGGCTGAATCATGCCGAAGACTCCGTCTACCTGTAACGCGTCTTCGACCAGGTTGCGGTATCGCGGCTCGAAGATATGCAGTGGCAGCCTCGTCCCCGGGAGAAGCAGAGCACCCGTCAGCGGAAAGACGGGCAAGATTTCCGGCAGCGCCTTGGGCGGTAGATTGGTACTCATCATGCCTCTTCTCAAACTTTATAAATCACGTCCTTGCGGCGGTCAAGGAGTTTTGGGCGGTTACGCGTTCAAGGCGCGCGGCTGCGCCGCTTTACTTCGCATAGTCACGAACTCTTCGGCTGCCGTGGGGTGGATCCCGATCGTGGCATCGAATTGCGCTTTGGTCGCGCCGCAGGTTAGAGCGACGGCCAGCCCCTGGATGATCTCTCCCGCCTCCGGGCCGACCATGTGGCAGCCGAGGACGCGGTCCGTCGCGGGGTCGATGACGAGCTTCATCAGGGTCGTCTCATCTCGTCCCGATAGCGTGTGCTTGAGGGGTCGGAAGCGCGTTTTGTAAACGTCGATCTTGCCGTAGCGCTCCCGCGCTTCCCTTTCCGTAAGCCCGACCGTGCCGACGTTGGGCAAACTGAAGATCGCGGTTGGGACGTTCGCGTAGTCGGGCTTCATGCGATTGTTGTTAAATAGAGTCTCCGCCACGGCTCGTCCCTCGGCGATTGCCACCGGAGTCAGCATCATCCGGTCGGTGCAATCCCCGACCGCATAGACGTTGGGCGCGGTCGTACAGGAATACGCATCTACGATCACGGCCCCTTTGGAACCTAACTGCACGCCGGCTCGCTCCAGGCCGATGCCATGTGTGTTAGGGTGGCGCCCCGTGGCGAACATGACCGCGTCGGTTTCGAGTGCCGTCCCTCCGGCGAGCGCGACGCGCAATCCGCCACCGGTCCTCTCGATCCCGGTCACGCTCGTCTGAAAGCGAAGATCGATGCCTTTCTTTTTCATCTCTTCGGCGAGCGTCTCGCGCACTTCGTCGTCGAAGCCGCGCAGGAAGAGGGGGCCGCGATAGAGCTGGCTGACTTCGACGCCGAGACCGTGGAAGATGCTGGCGAACTCGACACCGATGTAACCGCCGCCGACGATGACGATTCGGCGCGGGAGCGAAGGGAGGTAGAAGGCTTCGTTGGAGCTTATCGCATGCTCGGCCCCGGGAATTTCAGGCACCGTGGGCCAACTACCGGTAGCGATGAGGATGTACTCAGCCGTGTAGCGATTCTCTCCGACAACAACCGTATGGGCGTCGAGGATTTGCGCCCGCCCGCGGGTGATCGTTACCCCCGCGGTCTCCAGTAACCTCTGGTAGACTCCGTTCAGGCGGTGGATCTCTGCGTCCTTATTGGCAATCAGCCTGGCCCAGTCGACGCTTCGTTTGCCTACGGTCCAGCCGAAACCTGCCGCGTCTTCGAAATCTTCGCGAAAATGGGCGGCATAGACGAGGAGCTTTTTGGGAATGCAACCGACGTTGACACAGGTGCCGCCGAGGTAACGCTCCTCGGCGATCGCCACTTTAGCGCCGAAGCGCGCCGCAACCCGGCTAGCCCGCACGCCGCCGGAGCCCGCGCCGATTGTGAAAAGGTCATAGTCGTAGTTCGCCATTTTT
>JACPFH010000020.1 GCA_016183075.1 Deltaproteobacteria bacterium
GGGGAAAGCAAAAACGAGTGGGAGATTGCCTGCCTGCTGGCTAAAAAGATCCAGGAGCGGGCCAAGGCTCGGGGCATTCAGACTATCCCTCACCCTGACGGCACCACGCGTCGCCTGGATGACCTGTACGACCGGGTCACTACGAACGGAATGTATACGGAAGAGGATGAGGAGGCCGTTGCCCGAGATTTTTACGTGAACACCTCGAACATCGAGCAATTGCCGTGGGAGGAGGCGAAAGAAAAAGGTCTGGTAGCCATGACTGCCCTGGGCTTGAACGCTCGAAGCATCGGCAACGCGTGCGATATCAAACCGGGCGAGCCGGTGGTTCCTTTGACCTGGCACATCGTGAAAAAAGAGCCTTATCCCACGCAGACGCGGCGCATGCAGTTCTATATCGACCATGATTGGTACATCGAGTTCGGCGAAGAGTTGCCGGTGCAGAAAGAAGACCCCAAAGCGGGCGGGGATTATCCGCTCAGGCTGACCGGCGGGCATGCCCGCTGGAGCGTTCATTCGAACCAGATCGACGACACGCTGCTTCTCAGGCTGCAGAGAGGCGAGCCTTTGATCTTTGTGTCGTCACAAGACGCCGGAGCACGACAAATCCACGACGGCGACCGTGTGGAAGCGTACAACGACGTCTCTTCGTTTCGAGCTTTGGCGGCGGTGTCGCCCGCGCTGAAGCCGGGACAGGTCATCATGTACCATGCTTGGGAAAACCACCAATTCCAAGAATGGCATCACTTCAAAAGCGTGATGCCTTCTCCTCTAAATCCCTTGGAGCTCGCGGGCGGTTATTATCATGTTCAGCCGACGTCGGACACTTTCTATCCCGGCTACAGCGACAGGGAGACCCGCCTGGAGCTGAGGAGGGCGGAGCAGGACTGAAGCGCGAGTAACGAGGACCGAGGCGACTCAGACCTCAGCCCTCATCGCTCATTGCTCGGGGTGGACAGGCACAAGATGGAAGAAATGGCTTCGACGAGCTGGGACCGGGTGGTCAAGGTTACGTGCCACAACAACTGCTCCTACCAGAAGCCATGCATCTTACACGCTTACGTCAAGGACGGGGCGGTCGTCCGTTTAGAACAAGGTGGCAGCCATCCTCTTGCCAACGATCCGGATCTCCCTGACTGGAACCCGCGGGGGTGCCAGAAGGGACTGATCTCGTACCGCCACGATGCGCGCCGCATCCTTTATCCCTTCAAGCGCGCGGGCGAGCGCGGGGGTGGCAACTGGCAACGGGTTAGTTGGGAGGAAGCCCTAAACGAGATCGCCGACAAGCTCGTCGATGTCATTGCCAACGACGGGGTGGAGGCGATCGTGCGCTTTCCCGGAAGCGGCACGTTGGGCAGTGAATCGGCCGGCTTTGAAGCGTTGATGGACGCTTTAGGGGTTCCTTACGCCCCGGCCACAAACGAGCTTGGAGACGAGCATCTGGGTGCTGCTCTGGTCTTCGGCCAGCCCTTTGTGGGCGGCTCGGTAGACAACTGGTGGTACTCGGATCTCGTTTTGTTCTGGGGAGGAAACCCGGCATCTCCAACTTCCACCTGTTGACCGAAGCCCGCTACAACGGCGCCCGCGTCGTTTGCATCGCCCCGGACTACAGCGCATCCGCCATTCATGCCGATCTCTGGGTGCCTCTGAACATAGGGAGCGACGCCGCTCTGGCCCTT
This sequence comes from Deltaproteobacteria bacterium, assembly GCA_016183075.1. Taxonomy (GTDB): domain Bacteria; phylum Desulfobacterota; class Binatia; order UBA9968; family UBA9968; genus 2-12-FULL-57-22. The sequence continues at coordinate 1,680 of JACPFH010000020.1, forward strand.
TCGATGTGCGAAGTGATCGTGAGCGAGAGGCTTTTCAAGGAAGATTTCGTCCGCGAGCAAACGGATCTTTCTATTCTGGTTCGAACCGATAACGGAAAATTCCTGCGCGAGGGGGACCTCAGACGGGGCGGCCGCGACGATCTCTACTACTTCTGGGACCTCAAGACAGGCAAGCTTACGGCGGCCCCTCGGGATAGCCTCGCTCTGGGTGAAGCCGTGCCCGCGCTGGAAGGCAGATTTCGCGTCGCCGGCTCAAACGGAGAGATCGAGGTCAGGCCCGTCTTCGAGCTTCTGAGGCAGCATCTTCGCGCTTACACGCCCGAAGCGGCTGCTCGTGTGACCGGTGTTTCTGCCGAGATGATCCGAACGGTTGCGCGCGAGATCGCGCGCGCCCGGGCCGTGAGCAATGTGAGCACCTTCAACTGGGGTAAATTCTATAACGGCCATGAGATCGAGCGCGCGATCATCCTCCTGGTCGCGCTCTGCGGGCAGATGGGGAGAAAAGGGGCCGTGTACAATGCGTACACGGGACTGGCTGCCGACACTTTAGCTCCGGGCGGGCTGGTGTCGGGGTGGCTCCTTCTGCGGGCGGCCGCGTCCACGGATCCGCGCTACGCCCAGTGGAAGTCTCAGGGCTATACCGATGAGATGATCATCCTCGAGTATGCTCGCGACGCGAATGCGAAGCGGCGGGTCAATCCCAGCTCGCTTTTTCACTATTTCCACAGCGGTCTTTTGGAACTGAGCGCTAGAAACCAGAGCTGGGACCCGTCGCTCAAGCGCCCGCTCCAGGCATATGTGGAAGAGGCTCTGGGAAAGGCTTGGCACCACGTCTGGCCCGGTCCGGATCGGACCCCGAAGGCGGTCATTCAGTTCGGGGGAAGCATCGTGCACCGGTTGCGCGCGACCGAGCACGCCTTAAAGACGCTTCTTCCCAAGCTCGAACTCCTGGTGACGGTAGACACGCGCTGGGGCTCGACGGCTCTTTATTCCGACTATGTTCTCCCGGCAGCAGGCTGGTACGAGAAATTCAGCTTCTACGGCCCCCTCAAGATCGACTATCCGTATGGGTTCATCATCAACAAGGCCGAGGAGCCCTTGGGCGAGAGCAAAGGCGAGTGGGAAATCGCGTGCCGTGTGGCGCACAAGATCGAAGAGCGCGCCAAAGCCCGCGGCCTCACGAGCTTCAACGGCAAACGGCCTCTACGATGATGCGGACGAGGAGGGGGTCACGCGCGACTACTATCTCAACACGTCGAATGTCGAGCAGCTCGATTGGGAGGAGGCAAAGGAAAAAGGGTTGGTGGCCGTGACCGGCCTCGGCCTCACTGCCCGCAGCATCGGCAACGCGTGCGACGTGAGTCCCGGGGAGCCTCTGGTGCCTTTAACCTGGCACATTGTGAAAAAGGAGCCTTATCCCACGCAGACGCGGCGCATGCAGTTCTACCTCGATCATGATTGGTATCTCGAGTTCGGCGAAGAGCTGCCGGTGCAGAAAGAAGACCCCAAAGCGGGTGGGGATTATCCGCTCAGGGTTACCGGCGGGCATGCGCGGTGGAGCGTCCATTCTTGCCAGACCGATCACGCGCTGCTCCTCAGGCTCCAGCGCGGGGAGCCGGTCATCTTCGTCTCTCGGGCCGACGCTTCCTCGCGCGGCATCAGCGACGGGGATGACATCGAGGTCTACAACGATGTGGCGGCATTTCAGTGCGCGGCGGCGGTCTCCGCGGCCGTGCGGCCGGGGCAGTTGCTCATCTACCACGCCTGGGAGAACTTTCAGTTTCCGGGGTGGCGACATTTCAAATCGGTCATGCCTTCTCCGATGAATCCTCTCGAGCTGGCCGGCGGCTATTACCATCTCCAGTCCACCTCGGAGTCTTTCCATCCCGGTCTCAGTGACCGCGAGACGCGGGTTGAGCTGAAGAGAGTGGCGCAATGAAGCTCATTGTTCCCACGACGTTCGAGCCGGGGTTTGTCGAGGCTTTAGCCGCTTACCCGGTGGGTCGGGTCTATGGCTCGCTCGTGGAAGAGCCGGGCGCGCGGGCGATGAAATGGCTTCCACCGGTCAAAGAAGACGAGTTGGCCGAGCATATCGCTCAGTGCCGCGCGCGCGGCATCGGCTTCATTTATACGCTCAACGCTTCGTGCAGCGCCAATCGCGAGTTCACCGCCGAGGGGCAGAAATGGCTCGCGGAGCGGCTCGGCTGGCTGGTCGACGCGGGGGCGCAGGGGGTCGTGGCGACCAACCCCTACGTGATCGAGATGGTCAAGCGGCGCTATCCCGAGCTTGCCGTGAGCCTCTCGAGCCTCGTGCGCGTCGACAGCCTTGATCATGCCCTCTTTTACGACCGTTTGGGCGTTGACGCCATTTACCTCCCTGAGTACCTGAACCGCGATTTTAAGCTCCTCAGGGCGCTCCGGAAAAGGCTCAGATGCGAGCTTGTGCCCATCGTCAATCTGGGCTGCCTCGTTCATTGCCCGCTCAGGGACTATCACGCCAACTTCATCAGTCATGCCTCGGAAAGCTTCCGTCACGGCTGTTACCTGGATTATTCCCTGGCGAAATGTACGCAGCTCAAAGCGACGAGCCCCGTGGAGTTGATCAAGGCGCCGTGGATCCGGCCCGAGGATCTCGCGATTTACGAGGAGCTGGGCTTTCGCGAGTTCAAGCTCGCCGGAAGGGAAAAAGGGAGTGAATGGGTTGTGCGGGCGGCAGGCGCGTACTCGGCGCGCAGCTATTCGGGCAATCTTAACGATCTCGTGATCGGGCTGGACGGCATCGAGCCGTTCGGTGAGATCCCGGTCTATCTGGACAACAAGCAGCTCGACGGTTTTCTCGATTTCTTTCGGAGAAAGGACTGTCGTGTGGGTTGCGCGGGCTGCACGCACTGCGAAGAGTGGCTGGAGCGCTCGGCTTCGTTTCAAGGGCGCCCGGCGCGCTATGGGGAAAGCATCGACCGAATGCTCAGGAAGTTTACCACCGGAAGTTTCAAAGCTCCGTTGGCGAGGCCATCGTAGAAGGGCGTCAGCCGGGAAAACTTCATAGGGGAAATAGCGATGTTTACACTAAAGCTCGAGCCCGAAGGATTGGCTGGCGCCGAACGGAATCCCGGCGCGGAGTCTCGCTACGATCTTCGCGCGCTGCGACAGAGTCAATGGGAATGGGACCAGGTTGTGAAGTCCACCCATCTCACCAACTGCTGGTACCAGCGCGCGTGCAACTTCAATCTTTACGTCAAGGACGGCGTCGTGCTGCGCGAGGAGCAAGCGGGGAACTACCCGGCGCCAAA
>JACPFH010000432.1 GCA_016183075.1 Deltaproteobacteria bacterium
AGAGCTGGAGCAGCGCCAGCAGAGCGAGAAGTTCCGCATTCTGGACGCGGCCATCCCGCCGCAGTATCCCGTCGCGCCGAACCGCTTCCTCCTTTCGCTGCTCGGGCTGATCTTTTCGCTTTGCCTGGCGGCGGGAGCCGTCGTGGTGGCCGAGCAGATCGATACTTCGTTCCATAGCGTTGACGATGTGCGGGCCTTTACCAAAGTGCCCGTGCTCGTCAGCATTCCCAGCATCGTGACCGAACAGGACCTCAAGCGCAGGTCGCGCCGATTCCGCCTGGGTCTCGCCGGGGCGGTGGCCGGCCTGATGCTCATCGTCGGCTCCTCGTACTATGTCGCTCATGACAACGAGGGACTGGTTCGGTTGCTCACGCGCCAGCGCTCTTCGCAGTCCGCCTCATGAATCCCGACTATTACAGGGACTTCGGCCTTGCTCGAGATCCCTTTAACGTCACGCCGGATCCGAGCTTTCTCTATTTGAGCCCGAGCCATCGCGAAGCTATGGCTCAGCTCGGGTACGGGATCAAGGCTCGCCGGGGCTTCGTGCTGCTGACGGGAGAGGTGGGAACGGGCAAGACCACGTTGATTCACGCTTTGCTGGAGGAGCTACGTTGATTCACGCTTTGCTGGAGGAGCTGAACGGGAGCGCGCATACGGCCTTTGTCTATCACACGATCATGAGTCCGAAGGATCTTTTGCGCTATGTTTGCGAGGATTTTGGGATCCTTCCGGAGGGGCAGGCTGGAGGGGAGCTGCACGATTATTTGATTTTGCTGAATCGGTTTCTTTTGGATTCGTATCGTCGCGGGGAGAATGTGGCGCTGATCATAGATGAGGCGCAGAACTTGTCGATCGAGGTATTGGAGTGCATTCGGTTGTTGTCGAATTTTGAGACGACGCAGGACAAGCTTTTGCAGATCCTTTTGGTGGGGCAGCCGGAGTTGCGAGACAAGCTCTCTCTCCCCGAGCTGCGCCAGCTCAGGCAGCGCATCGGGCTGCGCTGCCGCATCCGGCCTTTGACGGTGGAGGAGACCGCCACCTACATCCGCGCGCGCCTGCGGGTCGCCGGAACCATGGATCTCGGGATCTTCAGCGACCGCGCGATTGAGCGCATCACGGAATACTCGGGCGGGGTCCCGCGGCTCGTGAACATCGTCTGTGACCACTGCCTCGTCACGGCCTACGCGGATCAGAAAAGAAGAATCAGCCCGGAAATGGTGGCCGAAGCCGTCCAGTACCTGGAGGAAGGCAGGCAGCCGCGGCGGGGTTCCGGGCGGAAGGAGATGCTCTTCGGGCGCCTCGCGAATCATCTCTTCGAGCTTCTTCGCGCGACTGCGGGCAGACGGAGCCTGGGCGTCCTCACAGCGGTGATTCTGATCGCCTTGACGGTTTTCGCCTTTCACGTATCGACTCCTTTCCAAACCTATCTCTACGATTTCGCGGCTTTCGCGCGCGATGTTCGAGGATTACTGACGAGGTGAAATGATGAGCAAGTTCTACCAAGCCCTTGAACGAGCGAAACGGGAGCGCATTCTCCAGGAACAGTCTCGCGAGCCGGAAGGGAAACGGGAGCGCATTCCCCAAGAACAGGCTCGCGGGCCGGAATGGAAGGGACCGGTGGAGCTCCCGGCGAGCCCCGAGCCGGCGTTCCTGCACAAGGAGAAAAAGCTGGAGGAGAGGATACATCGGGCCGAGCCATCATGGCCGAAGGACTCGGATTTCCAGCGGGGGGTCGAAGAGCACCTCGTGAGCCTCCTTTCGTCCAACTCCTTTGAGGCGGAACAGTACCGCACGCTCCGCTACACGGTGGAGCATATGCGCAAGGAGTGCGATCTCCAGGTCGTTGCGGTCACCAGCCCTGCGGCCGGCGATGGCAAGACGACCACCGCGATCAACCTGGCGGGCGCTTTTGCGCAAACCCCTGAGGTCAGAATCCTCCTGATCGATACCGACCTGCGCCGGCCGGCGGTGTACCGTCAACTGGGATTGCCGGATTCTCACGCGCCGGGCCTCACGGAAGCGATCCTGGATCAAGCCGTGTCCCTGAAGGACGTGGTGCTGCACCGTGCTCCGTTCAATCTTGACGTGCTTCCGGTGGGGCGAATGGTGGATGCTCCTTATGAGGTGCTCCGCTCGCCCCGTTTCGGGGAGGTCCTCGGCGAAGCGCGCCGGCAATACGACTTCGTGATTCTGGACACGCCTCCGCTCCTCGCGGTTCCCGATTGTCGCGTCATCGCGAAATGGGTCGACGGATTCCTCGTCGTCGTGGCGGCACACCGGACTCCGGGCAAGCTGCTCGAGGAGGCCCTCAATATCATGAAATCGGACAAGATGGTGGGCCTGGTTTTCAATGACGACGATCGCCCGCTCATGGGCTACGACGGATACTACTACGCCTATGGTCCTTCCCCGAAGGACTCCCGCCGGAACGGCAAGAGGGGAAAGAATTCCGGATGGAAAAAGCTCGCTTCTGTGGTCTTTTAGAGGCGCACGAGTGATGACGCGGAAGTTGACCCTTATCGAGGGATTGTTAATCTTCGCCGCGGTTTGCGGCGCCCTCTACCTTCTCTCGAATCCCGTTCTCGTCACCCGGGGGCAATGGTGGTCTCTGATCGGGCAAGCGGGAGCTTTTTCTCTGTGCTGCATGATCACCTTCTACTATAACGATCTCTACGATCTCAGGATCGTCCACAGTCCGGGTGAGCTGGGCCGGCGGATCTTTCGATCTTTCGGCATCCTGGCTCTCCTTCTCGCCGGCTTCGCATTCCTGTTCCCGCGCAACGGCTTCGCTGCCGGCCCTTTGGCCTCGAGCCTTCTCTTTATCGGGGGTATTCTCGTCTCCTTCCGCGCGCTGTCTCATGGCGTCATGCGAAAGCCTTCTTTTACGAAGCGAGCGGTGATCCTCGGCATGGGTCCCCTCGCGCGCAAGGTCATCAAGGAAATGGCAGCTCGGTCTCATTTCGGGTATGCCGTCATCGGCGTCGTTGATGACAGCGTAACCGCCGTGGAGCCGCCGTTTCGGTCCTCGCCGCCACTTTTAGAGCAACCCGGCTGTCCGTTTTTTGGACCTTTGAAAAACCTGTCTAGAATCGTCGATGAGGTGGCGCCCGATTGCATTATTGTCGCGCTGCCCGAGAGACTGCAGCGGTGGAACGTGCGCGAGGCCCTGCTCGAAGCGCGCGCCCGCGGCATCATCATCGAAGACGCGGCGGAGATCTACGAGCGCCTTACGGGAAAGCTCGCCATCGAGTGGCTCACGCCGCAGAGGCTGATCTTCTCCCGTGGTTTCCGCAGGTCCGGGCTCGATCTTGCCCTGGCGCGGGGCTTGAGCCTCCTCTTCGCCGCCTTGGGCCTGATCCTTCTGGCCCCTCTCTTTGCCCTGATCGCGCTGGCGATCAAGCTGGATTCGCGCGGGCCGGTATTTTTCGCCCAGGATCGAGCGGGGATGCATGGAAAATCCTTTCGCTTGATCAAATTTCGGACGATGCATCCGGCAAACGGGAAAACCTCGGAGTGGGTGCGCGACAACGAGGATCGCATCACGCGCGTGGGCAGATGGCTCCGAAAGTTCCGCCTCGACGAGCTCCCGCAGTTCTGGAACATCCTCAAGGGCGAAATGGCCCTGGTGGGACCGCGTCCCGAGATGGCGTGCAACGTCGAGGCCATGACCGAGCACATTCCGTACTACGAGTTCCGGCACGCTGTGCTTCCGGGGATCACGGGGTGGGCTCAGGTCAGGCATCACTACGCCG
>JACPFH010000433.1 GCA_016183075.1 Deltaproteobacteria bacterium
GAGTTTTGTATTGGTAAATAGATAGTTATTATTATTAAAAATCATTCATTCAAATAGTTGCCTGCTCTTAAAGAGGTCTTTGTTCCACGTGAAACGTTTATGCCCATGAACGACAAAATCTACGACACCATCGTCGTCGGTGCGGGTCACGCGGGGATTGAAGCTGCTCTGGCGGCCGCCAGGATGGGCTGCCGGACTTTAATGTTGACCTTGAACCTGGACCACATTGGGCAAATGTCTTGTAACCCTGCCATAGGCGGGATCGGCAAGGGCCATTTGGTGAAAGAAATTGACGCGCTGGGCGGCGAGATGGGTCGGGCAATTGATGAGACGGGCATACAGTTTCGTGTGCTCAATATGAAAAAAGGCCCGGCGGTAAGAGCCTCACGAGCGCAGGCGGACAAGGCTCGTTATCGTCAGAGGATGAAACAGGTGCTGGAGAGTTGCCCTAGTCTTATGCTCCGCCAGGCAAGCGTTGAGCGACTCCTGGTTGAAGATGGGCACGTGAATGGAGTTGAGACGCAGATCGGTGAGGTCTTTTACGGCCGGAAGGTCATCCTCACCACCGGGACGTTTCTGAAAGGCCTCATCCATGTCGGAGGCAAAAACTATTCTGCCGGGAGGGCCGGGGATTTTGCGGCCCAAGGTCTGAGCGACTCCCTTGGGGACTTGGGGTTTAAGATCGGACGACTTAAAACCGGGACCTGTCCGCGGCTGGATGGCCGCACAATAGACTACGCGCGCCTCCAGGTGCAGCACGGTGATAACCCTCCAATTCCTTTTTCCTTCGGCACAGAAAGGATAGCTCAAGAGCAGATTCCTTGTCATATCACTTACACGAACAGGCGGACGCACGAAATTATTCGCTCGGCCCTCCACCGCTCGCCGATGTATTCCGGGATCATTAAAAGTCGTGGGCCGCGGTACTGCCCGTCCATTGAGGATAAAGTCGTTCGCTTCGCCGACAGGGAACGCCATCAGATTTTTCTCGAGCCCGAAGGCTGCGATACAGTCGAAGTTTATCCCAACGGCCTGTCAACCAGCCTGCCGCTCGATGTTCAGATCGAGATGGTTCATTCCATAGAGGGTCTTGAGGGGGCTGAGATCATGCGGCCTGGCTATGCCATAGAATACGACTACGTTGAGCCGACGCAGCTTTATCCATCTCTCGAAACCAAGCTAGTCAAGGGGCTCTACCACGCGGGGCAAATCAATGGCACCACGGGCTACGAAGAAGCGGCGGCCCAGGGAACTATAGCCGGAATCAATGCGGTCCTTAGCCTGCGGGGCGAAGAGCCACTCGACCTTGCCCGGGACCAAGCCTACATCGGAGTCGTTATCGACGATCTCGTAAGCAAAGGCACTGATGGGGAGCCTTACCGGATGTTTACGTCACGCGCCGAATACCGCCTTTTACTCCGTGAAGACAATGCCGACATGCGACTCACGGGGATCGGCTATAAGCTTGGCCTGGCCACGGCGGAGTCTTATCAGCGAACCCAGCGCAAAAAGGAGCAAATATCCCGGCTTACCGGAAAGCTTGAGGATGTAAAAGTTAGTCCGAGCGATGACCTCAACCAAAAGCTCGAAGGCTTAGGGTCGGCACCGCTACGGAACCAAATTCCCTTGGCTCAGCTAGTTCGGCGCCCGGAAATTTCTCTTGCTCACCTCGCCGAGATTTGTCCGGAGCTTGGGGAAGTGCCGCTTGGCATAAGGCTGCAAGTAGAAGTGGATATCAAGTACTCGGGCTACGTCGAACGCCAGCTCGAGGGGGTAGCACGGTTTAGGAAAATTGAGAACCTTCGTCTTCCCGATGATCTCGACTACTCGGCTATAAGCGGGCTATCGCGGGAAGTGCGCGAGAAGCTAACGCGGATACGGCCGCGCTCCCTCGGCCAAGCCTCAAGAATTTCAGGCATCACACCGGCTGCCATCTCTTTGTTGTCGATCTATCTTAAGAAGCAAAAGATCGCCTGAAAGACAGAGACGGGGGCAGAGATAGAGATAGATTCTGCTGAAAAACCAGCTTTTCATGCTTCGACAGGCTCAGCATAAACGGAAAATCGTCAACGTTATCAATCTAATTCCCGTTCGCCCTGAGCATTGTCGAAGGGTGAACGGGGGTTTTTCAGCAGAATCGAGATAAAAGGTCCGCTCACCTGTCTCAAGTCTCTGTTCGTTTCACGTGGAACATTTTTTTGCTTTTCTTTTGTGTATAGTTGTGATATTTGAAGAGTGTTATGAGTAAATTATGTAACATATTGATTTTATTATAGTTTCAATGGCTAAAATTATAGCAATCGCCAACCAGAAAGGCGGCGTCGGAAAAACCACGACAGCGGTTAACCTCGCAGCTTCGCTGGCAGTTGCGGAAAAAAGAACGCTTCTTGTCGATGTCGACCCCCAAGGAAACTCAACCACGGGCCTTGGCGTTGACAGGACCAAGCTGGAGCGCAGTCTGTATGATGTCTTGATCGGCGCGAGGCGCTTGGCGGAGGTTTTGTGCCGCTCGGAACTTCCGAGGCTCCTTTTGGTTCCAGCGACCAGAGATTTGATTGGGGCCGAGATCGAGCTCGTCAATATGGACCAGCGGGAGTCACGGCTTAAGCAAGCCGTTGCCACCGTCAGTCAAGATTTCGACTACATCCTCCTCGATTGTCCTCCGTCTTTGGGCATTCTCACCTTGAATGCGCTTACGGCTGCCGGCTCGCTGCTCGTTCCGCTTCAGTGCGAGTACTACGCCCTCGAGGGACTGAGATCTCTTCTGGAAACCATGAAGCTGGTCCAAAGACGGCTCAATCCGGATCTGCTGCTGGAAGGAATATTGCTCACGATGTTCGACAGCCGAAATCGCCTTTCCCACCAGGTGGCCGAGGAGATTCGCCAGCACTTTCCCGATCGCGTCTTTCATGCCATCATTCACCGCAACGTGCGCCTCAGTGAGAGCCCGAGCCACGGCCGCCCCGCTCTGCTCTACGATGTCCATTCCACCGGCGCGCAAAACTATCTGGAGCTGGCTAAAGAGATTATCCGCAGAGGGGAGGTAAACCGCCGTGCAGAAGAAGGGACTAGGTAGGGGGCTGGGAGCGCTCATACCGGGCGTCGACGAAATGCGGGAACGCGGCCAATTCGAGGTCGAAGTCGACCGTATCACGCCGAACCCGCTCCAGCCCAGACGCGCCTTTGACCAGGGAAAGATCGAGGAGCTAGCGGTTTCGATGCGGGATCAGGGGGTTATTCAACCGCTGATCGTGCGCCGCCGGGGAGAGTACTATGAGCTGATCGCAGGTGAGCGGCGCTGGCGTGCGGCGATGCAGGCGGGGCTACAACAGGTGCCGGTTGTGGTCAAGGAAGCGAGCGATCTCGAAGCATTGCAACTCGCGTTGATCGAGAACCTCCAGCGCGAGGATCTCAATCCGATCGAGCAAGCGGCGGCTTACCAGCAACTTCAACGGGATTTTGGCCTGAGTCAGGAAGAGGTTGCTGCAAAGGTGGGCAAGAGCCGTCCGGCGGTGGCGAACACGTTAAGGCTCCTGCTTCTGCCCACAGCGGTGCAGGATGACGTTGCCGACGGCAAGCTTCCTGCCGGCCAGGCCAGAGCGCTTCTCGCTTTGCAAGATGAGGCGGCGATCGTCGCCGCGGGACGGGAAGTCATCGCGAAAGGGCTGTCAACCCGTCAAACGGAGAGATTGGTCGCGCGCTTTCGATCCGGCAGAAGGCGAAGAAGAGGCACGTCGGTTTCGGATCCGGATCTGCGCGCCCTCGTCGAGCGCCTGCAGCGCGCTCTGGGGACCAAGGTCCGCCTCATCCAGCAGGCGGGATCGAGGGCGGGCAAAATTGTGATTGAGTATTACTCTGCCACGGATCTCGAGCGAATCCTCAACGCCATAGCGAATGAGCCGGGGAGCCCGGAGAAGTCAGTAACGCTCTGAGAACTGAGGATCGAGCAAAAACTCATCCCTCACTCCTCGTTGCTCAAACCTGCTCTATTGTTCCAGCAGCTCTTTCAGGTCGTCCCATTCCGTAACGGGCTGCGAGCAGGTAAAGTTGCGGCAAACGTAGGCCGTCGGCTTTCCTCCGATTTGTGTTTTTCCCGCCAAGAGCGCGGCGTTTGGCCCGGCAGGCCCTCCAGGGAAGAGAATCTGCAAGGTCTTGTTCGGAAGGTAAAGCGAGTGAATCTTGCGCACGAGATCCTTTAGCTCTGGATCTCCCTCGGCGCCGGCCACGATGATCTCCTTTGGCTTTTCCAGATAGAAATCCAAAGCCGCCAGCATGTGGGCGAAGC
>JACPFH010000434.1 GCA_016183075.1 Deltaproteobacteria bacterium
GCGCGCTCTCGGCTGCGGCTGATGGGTTCGTGCCATGAGTCGTACCGTCTGTAATCGGACGTCCGCAGCCTCTCTCGCGCTTCCCTCGGTATTCGACGTGAAAGTATCCTGCCGCCCTTTTACAAACGACCGTGATGCCGTGTAAGCTAGTAGCGTGCGCACTGGACTGGAAAGCCTCCTTGTCGACCCCAGGCGTTGGCTGGGCAAGGCCAGGGTGGGGCTGGTTGCCAATCCAACCACCGTGGATCGTCGCCTGGCTCATGCCGCGGACCTCTTCCATGAGCATCCCGATATCGATCTTTGCTTGCTTTTCGGACTCGAGCATGGCATTCGCGGCTCGGCCCAGGATATGATCGGAGTGGGCGATGCTCGCGATCCGGTCACCGGGTTGCCCGAGGTCAGTCTATACGGCCACAGCTACGAGTCCCTCGCTCCGACCCCTGAGCACCTGTCTCAGATCGATGTGCTTCTCTTCGACATCCAGGACGTCGGCGCGCGCTACTATACTTATGCCGCCACGATGGCGCTGTGCATGCGCGCCGCAAAAAAGTCCCAGGTGAAAGTCGTCGTTCTCGACCGGCCCAATCCCATCGGAGGCGTGCACATCGAAGGGGGCGGTTTGGACTCGGGACTCCAAAGCCTCTGCGGCTTGTATCCGATTCCTCAACGACACGCGATGACCGCGGGCGAGCTGGCGCGCCTGTACAACCACACCTTCGCCATCGGCTGCGAGCTGGAGGTTGTTCCATGCGAGGGTTGGCCCCGGCGCGCGTATTACGACGAGTGCGATCTGCCTTGGGTGATGCCCTCGCCTAACATGCCGGCCCTCGACACGGCCGTTGTTTACCCCGGCATGTGTCTCCTGGAGGGCACCAATCTCTCTGAAGGCCGCGGCACAACGCGACCCTTCGAGCTTTTTGGCGCCCCCTTTATTGATGGGAAAAAACTGGCGGGCGAGCTCCGCCGCTGCGATCTACCCGGCGTGCTCTTCCGGCCGTGCGTCATCGAGCCGACTTTCCATAAGTTTGCCGGACAACGTTGCGGCGCCCTGCAGCTCCACGTCACCGACCGGCGGGCTTTCCGCCCCTACCGCACCGGCATCGCCGTTCTTGTCGCGGTAAAATCGCTGTGGCCCGAAGCCTTTGCCTGGCGCACGGACCCTTATGAGTTTCGTGACGACGTTCCCGCCATCGATCTTTTGACGGGCACGCCGGCCGTCAAGAAAGCGATCGATGACGGCGAAAATATCGACAGGGTGATGGAGATCGCCTGCGCCGGGACCGAGGCCTACGACGGCGGTCGCAGCAAGGCGCTGCTGTACGATTGAAAGGAACAAACCATGCTTGCTGCTTATTATTTACTGGCGTTCCTCATCGTTGTGCCATTGCCTTTTCCTGGTTATGCGGCGGAGAAGATCGTCGCCGACTTTGGCGGGGTGTCCGGTTTCCAGAGCGCTTCGTGGGTAGCCAAGGATCTGAAGTTGTTCGAAAAGCATGGAATCGATGTCGATCTGGTTATGATTACGGGCGGCGCCCGGTCCATGGCCGCGCTCCTCGGAGGGAGCACCCAGTTTGCCACCGGTTCGGCGACGGCGCCGCTCCTGGCGGCAGCACGCGGGTCGGACCCGGTCATTATCGCCGCTTCTTACAATAAGTTTCCCGCTGCCGTCGTTGTGAGGACCGAGATTCGGTCTCCCGGCGATCTTCGGGGAAAGAGGCTGGGAATTCTCAACTTCGGAGGATCCCATGATCTCGGCATGCAGATGGCTTTTAAGGAATGGGGACTGAAGCAAAACGATGTCAACGTGATGATCGGGGGCGACGCCCCCACGCGCTTGGCCGCCCTTATGACCGGGAGAATAGATGCGACGCTGCTTTCACCGCCCCATTTGACCAAAGCCGTAAAGGCGGGCTACCGGGTTCTCGCCGACATGGGAGAGATGAGGGCAAATTTTTCTCAATCCACCGTCTATGTTCGCCGCAGCTATTTGCGGGAAAATCGCGATGCGGCGAAGCGGTTTCTCAGGGCCTACTCCGAGGCGATCCACGTGATCAAGACGGCTCGCGAGCGGACCCTCAGGGTTTTTGCCAAGCGCATGCGGCTGGAGGATCCAGAGATCCTCAACGCAACCTATGACTACTATGCGCCGAGTCGACCGGCACAGTTGCACTTCGAAGCCCGAGGGGGACGAGCAGGAAGGCCGCGGACGTCCGGTTACAAACGCTACGACTCATGGCACAAACCCATCGGCCGCAGCCTGATGGCTCGGCCCCCGAGGAGCGTTCCGAGGTCCTGCGGTCGGGAAGAGCGAGGCTGCGGACGTCCGATTACAGGCGGTACGACTCATGGCATGAACCCATCGGCCGCAGCCGAGAGCGCGCTTCCCGAGGGAGCTTACTACATTTGAAGACAAGAAAGGTCGACCACGAAGCTATTTCGTCCCGGGCTCGTCGCGCGCATGGCAACTTTGATAAGACTGAATCCCACCACCCGCGGTCTGTGTAAGCTTTACAGCAGCACCCTGTTGTCGGGAAGTTGGGCGATGATCATCCCCACCATTCCGGTGCTTGCGATGCACTTCGGGATTAGCGCGGGTGCCGCTGCGCAGATAGTCACCGCTCTCGCCGTCGGCAGATCTGTGGGAATGCCGCTCAGCGGCGCGGTGTTGGACCGCCTGGGCACGCGCGGCGCGCTGGTGGGCGGCCCGGTCGTGGTCAGCATCGCCGCGCTTTTAGCTGCCGTTACTCCATGGTTCGGCGTCATGCTGGTGATGCTCCTCGTGATGGGCGTCGGGGACAGCATCTGGACACTGGGCCGCGAGGTGGCGGGTATCGATCTCGCCCGTAAGGACCAGCGAGGGCGCGTTCTCAGCGGCTTCCACGGCATTCACAACATCGGCTTGGCACTCGGACCCCTGATCGGCGGCATGCTCACCGAGGCAGTGGGTTTTAAGGTGGTGTTTATAGCTTACGCTGCGTGCGCCGCGGGTTCCCTGCCCCTCGGGTTGGTCGACCATGGTGC
>JACPFH010000435.1 GCA_016183075.1 Deltaproteobacteria bacterium
AAGGGATCGTGTCCGACTTTCCCGAGAAATTTTGGAAGATCCGGCCGAAGCTCGGGCGGGCGCGGCCGATGGATTAAGCTCCCTCGGGGAGCGCGCTCTCGGCTGCGGCCGATGGGTTCGCGCCATGAGTCGTGGCGTTTGTAATCGGACGTCCGCAGCCTCGCTCCCGCTCCTCTCGGTCGCTGGCAAAGGCGTCCGCGGCCTTCCTCCTCGTCCCCCTCGGGCGCAGAGCCTTGCTTTGCTTGACTTGGGGGAAAGATTGGCGAAAATGAATCGCTTTCGGGCAGGCAGATCTTGCCTCACCTTACGGAAGAGGGGAGCTGAAAGGGAATCATGACCGGAGTTAGAGTCAGGGAAAACGAATCGATTGAAAGCGCGATCCGCCGCTTCAAGAAGCTCTGCGAGAAAGCCGGGATCCTGGCCGAGCTGCGGAAGCGGGAACACTACGAAAAACCGAGCGTAAAACGAAAGAAGAAGGCAATAGCGGCGAAAAAGCGCGCTTTGAGACGATTTCGGCATTACCTTTAGTTGCAAAGCACGGCCCGGGCGGCGTGAGAGGCGGCGTGGAACTAAAGGTCGAAATTCAGGGTGCGATGAAACAAGCCTTGCGCCAGGGGGATCGCGTTACCCTTTCCACTCTGAGGCTTCTTCTGTCAGACCTCCACAATGAAGAGATCAAGGGCCGCAGAGAGCTTACCCAAGAGGAAACGCTACGGACCATTAACACGCTGTGCAAGCAGCGACAGGAATCGATCGAGTACTTCCGCAAGGGCGGCAGAGCTGACTTGGTGGCGAAGGAAGAGGCGGAACTGGAAGTCTTGCGGCGATTTCTGCCGCAAGCCTTGAGCGAGGACGAAGCCCGCTCTCTGATCCGGATTGCCATGGAGGAAGTGGGCGCCCAAGGGCTTAAGGACCTCGGGAAGGTGATGAAGCAGGTTATGCCCAAAGTCACGGGCCGCATCGACGGCAAGCGGGTGAACGAGCTTGCCAAGGAAATGCTGGGCGGTTAAGGCGGCGCTCGACTTCGGGTGGCGGAACGGCATTAAGCCTGTTCCGACGAGGGTTATAGCCCGTTGGTGAATATTATCGATCCGATCCTCCTCATCTTCGTGTCCCTATTCGCTCTCAGGGGATATTTCAAAGGATTGTTCCGGGAGAGTTTTTCTTTGCTCGGCTTGATCTTCGGCTTCATGGGCGCCGTCCGTTACGATGAATCCCTGGCGATGCTCTTAGGTGAGTACTGGCAGATGCCGTTGATCCTTCTTAAGGCGGCGAGTTTCGTCGGTCTTTTCTTGCTTGTCTATGTTCTTTTCGGCCTGGTCGGCTGGCTGCTTCATCGGTCTGCCAAGGTTCTCTTCCTGCAGACCGTCAACCGCTTGGGGGGGGTTGTCGTTGGCGCCGGGAAAGGGACGGCGCTCTTGGCCCTCGCGATCTTTGCGCTCGCTTCCGCTTCTCTGATGCCGCAGGGGACGAAAAGAATCATGGACGGCTCTTTTCTCGTGCCGCCCCTGTATCAGCTCGCGCGTGTGATCGTCAGGGTCGGGAAAGCCAATCTTCTTCCCAGCCAGGAGGTTCCCGCCCGGGAAAGGAAAGAGGCAGGGCTCTTGTAAGCGGCGGATGATTTCCGAGGAGAAGATTATAGAGATTCGCGAGCGGGCCTCCATCGTGGAGGTTGTCTCCGATCACCTCACGCTCAAGAAAACCGGCCGAAATTACCTGGGGCTATGTCCCTTTCACGCGGAAAAAACACCGTCGTTTACGGTGAACGAAGAAAAGGGCATTTTTCACTGCTTTGGCTGCGGGGTCGGCGGCAACGTGTTCCACTTCCTTATACGCTACGAACACTTATCGTTTCCCGAGGCCGTCGAGCGAGTGGGGAGGCGCTACGGGATCGCGGTGGATCGAGAACAGAGGCCGCAGGCGCGCCGCGAGGCGGAAGAGCGGGAGGCGCTATACCGCATGAATGAGCGAGCGGCTGCTTATTTCCATCAAGCGCTGTTTGCGCATGCCGAGGG
>JACPFH010000460.1 GCA_016183075.1 Deltaproteobacteria bacterium
GGAAGGGCCATTATTTTACGACCATGCAGCCGCTTTTGGCGACGCTGGTCATGGGCGGGTCCGGGGCGACCATGCCGCCTCCGGGAACTCGGATCGGGGCCCAAGTCGTCAAGGCCTTTCGCGAAGGCGATTTGAACCGGGCGCGCTATTGGCAGCGCTGCTTCGCGTTGTTCCCGGGCAAGTGGGCAGCCTACGGTTTGCCGCCGGTGATGAAATCGGCGCTCAAGCATTTTGGTGTGGACATTGGCGATCCTTCACGGCCCTATGCGCCTGTGAGCCCTCGGGACCATGCCCAAATCGGTCAATTCCTTCGCCAGATCGGAATGATCGGCGAGAGGGGCCCGAGCGAACAGTCCTTCAAGGAGGCTGCCATCGCATTGGCGCAGGAAGACACGTTCCTTCGATAAACAGGTTCCTGCCTGGTGAATCCTAGCGAAATTCTCAGATCGTCGTTCGGTGCCTAGGGGAAAGCAAGAAAGTCTATGAGCGCTTTGCTGCTGTTGCTGTTGGTATTGGTCGTCCTTGGACTCGTTATCCCCAAGACACGGCAATGGATCACGGAAGAGTTCCGGGCTCTTTCAGATGGGTTTCTTATCTCTCTTCTCCGCCTCACCTCTCAGTTCGAAAGCGAGCTTACCAGGGACGGAAAGGAGGAGCAGAAGCTCTGGCGCGAACGACGCCTCAGGGATCTTCGCGGCCTGGGGTTAAGATCAGAGCAAAAGCGGAAAGGCTAGATTTATCGTAGTGCTTGGTCTTCATATCTCGAGGAAATTGTTAGCATGCATCCAGCCAACGGCAGAAAGCAGATAGTTATCCTTGGCGGCGGAAGCGGCGGCATCGTGGCCGCTGCTCATCTTGGTCGCAGCCTGGGAAACAAGCATGACGTGATCCTGGTTGACCGGCGCGAAGATCACGTTTTCATGCCTGCCTTCCTCTTTCTTATGGTGGGTCAGCGAAACCCCGCCGACATTACCCGCAAGCTCAAGAAGGTCGAAAAGCGGAATGTGAAGTTCGTCCAGGCCGAGGTCATCGGCATCGACCCGGACCACCAGGAAGTCGGACTAAGCACAGGTAAAATACCCTACGACTATCTCATCGTTTCTCTGGGGCTCCAAACCAGACCAGACATGGTTCCCGGCTTTCAAGAGAGCGCGCACCACGCTTGGGAGCTCGATGCGGCCATGCGCGTGAGAAGCGCGATCGAGTCTTTCAAAGGCGGGCGGATCCTGGTGGGTGTGCCTCTTGGTCCGTATCGCTGCCCGCCGGCCCCGTACGAGGCTCAGTGGATGTTGGATACCTATTTCAAGCAACGGGGCATGCGAGACCGGGTAAGCATCGAATACTTTACACGTGAACCGGAGCCTGCCGGCGAGGCACATGACCCGGTGGTGTGGATGGATGCGGAGAGCAAGAGGCGAAATATCAGGCAGCACTACGAATTTATCGTTCATTCTATTAATCCTGAAAGAAAAATGGTGATGGGCCTTTACGGCTACGCGCTTAGCTACGACCTTCTATTCATGGTCCCGCCGCACCGTCCCGCCCAGGTTTTATATGACTGCGGCCTGGCGGATGCCGAGACCGGCATCCGCGTCGAATACGACACCCTGGAGACTAAATGGGAGAATGTTTACGCCATTGGGGATTGCGCCGATATGCCGGCGTCCAAGGCCGGCGGCGTAGCTCACCAAGAGGCCGACATCCTGGCGCATAATCTCAAGGTCAAGCTCACCGGACAGGGGGAGCCCAAACCGGTTTGGCTCCACACCATATGACTGCTTGCTTACGGCGCGGGACGCGCCGCGGCAAACCGAACGACCTACCCCCGCGGCTGGCCGCCTTTCGGTGGGGGAGAGGCCAGAACCTGGGGCCCGTCCAGGCTCATTTACTGGGGCAAGCTCGGCTTTGAAAAATGGTGGCTGTGGCGCTATTTTTGAGCGTACGGACATGGCCAGAAGAGTATCCTCAGGGAAGAAGAATTCGGTCCTCAGCAGCGAAAATGTGTGCTCCTACTGCTTGTTCTTTCAGCCGTACAGCGGGGCGAACCGGCCCTTGCGCGGCAACTGCACGCACCACAAGGAGTGGATCGAAAACGCTTCCCTGACCACATGCAGCGACATGAGTAGCCGCCGCCTGGATGAGCGGGGTATCTACAGGTTGCTGCCCAGCAGCCCGGACGAGTGCATCTACGTCCGTCGCACGAAACGGATCCGCACGCGCCTGTTCCTGGTGAAAAAATATATCTTATCGGACGCTATATCTATCCCTCACTTTTCTTTCTTAGCCTTTCCGACGGTAGACTCCAGCTCGCGTATCCGCAGGGAAACTTCGCTACGCCTTTCGGCTGCGGGGAAGCTCGTGGCGTAATTGCGGTAGGCTTGGAGTGCCGCGTTGAGGTTGCCGGCCGCGGCATTAGTTCTACCCTCGCCGAGGATTGCTTCCTGTTTGAAGGGTCCGGGAACCTGTTGGGCTGCCGTGTAGCTTTTGGCGGCGTCCTTTGGATTGCCGGCGCTCTCATGAGCCTGTGCCAGGGAAAGAAGCGCGAGTTGATGGATATAATCAGGTTTCGGCGCTCGGCGCGCCAGCCGCTCGAAGGCGGGAACTGCATTTTTGGGCTCTCCCAGGGCTGCATACGTATTCCCCAGGTAAAGCAAAGCAAGCCTCCTGTAGGTCGACGGGGCTGAATTGCTGAGGCTTGTGAAGGGTTCCAGTGCCGCGCGGTATTTCTGCTCATGAAAAAGACCGAGCGCGCGCGAGTACTGTTGAGCCGCGAGGCGGTTTCGCCGCGACTCGTATAAATCCCAGGCGCCGTAAAGCAAGAAGGCGCCGGCAAGGGCTGCCAGAGCGATGAGCGAAGCCTTGCGGTGGTGGCGGACAGAGTCGAGCAGTTGACCCGTGAACGTGACGAACTGGTCCGGGCGGCGCAGGTCTTTGCGCGTGATTCTTTTGCTCGATTGCGCCATCCAGGCCGGGGAGGTCCTCAGGAATTCACAAACACAGCGAGAAGCTGCAGTAGAGGCTTAGATCCTTCTACATCTTGTACTTGAAATCGTCAGGGGTCATTTTCTCCAGGATTTCAGCCCATTTTTCCTTCGACAGGTTCGAGACGTTTGCGACCGCGCCTTCTTTCCCCTCCTCGGTTTGTTGGAGAATACTCGAGGCCTCGAGTACGGCTTTGGCGACGTAGATGGGACTTTTCGTTCTTAGCGCCAGGGCGATGGCATCGCTTGGACGCGAATCGATGATCAATTCGCGGCCGCCGACTTGGAGGTAGATTAAGGCATAATATGTGTTCTCTTTAAGCTCGGTAATCTGCACGGATTCCACCGTTCCGTCCACCTGCGCCAAAATATTCTTGAGCAGATCGTGAGTCATCGGCCGGGCCATCTTGATCCCTTCAAGTTCCGTGGCCATAGCCGTCGCTTCCAATAGGCCGATCCAGATCGGCAGGTTGAGTTTGTTCTCGCTGTCTTTCAGGATTACGATCGGCGTCTTAGTGACTGGATCGAGCGTGAGCCCGCCCACGGTCATCCGGATGGAATCGTCTTTTTTCGTCATGCTATCCCCCCTGCCCTGAGTGTAGCTATTTCACTGACCGCCGGCAACTCTCCGAGCAGCGAATTCGCCGAAGCTCCGGCGATCTTCACTTCGGTCAGTGAACCCGAAAGCGTTATCGGTCCCATCGAGTTGACGATCTTGTTCGTCCTGGTTCGCCCGGTAATCTGACCGCGCTTGAGCTTGGAAGGCCCCTCAACCAGAATCTCCTGTACGGCGCCGATGAAGTGCTTGTTTTTTCTGAGTGAGATTTCATTCTGGAGTCGCTGGACCTCGGCCAGCCTCTCCTTCTTTACCTCTTCCGAAACATCGTCACCATAGAGCTTGACCGCCACGGTATGCGGGCGCGGCGAATACATGAATGAATAAATTTCATCATACGCCACCTGGCGCAGAATTGCCAGGGTCTCGGCAAACTCCGCTTCGGTTTCTCCCGGAAAGCCTACGATGATGTCGGTGCTCAGCGCGACCTTCGGGCACTGCCTGCGCAGCCGGCGTATCTTCTCCAGATACGCGTCGCGGGTGTAACCCCGGCGCATCCGGCGAAGCACGCTGTCGGACCCGGACTGCACCGGAAGATGCAGATGCTCGCAAAGCTTCTCCAGCGTGGCATAGGCTTCGATCAGCTCCGGGGAGAGATCCTGCGGATGCGAGGTCATGAAGCGAATTCTCTCCAGAGCCCCGATCTTATTTATCCTAGTTAAGAGCTCGGGAAACGTCAACTCCCCGCCGCTCGTCTTGCCGTAGGAATTCACGTTTTGCCCGAGCAGCATGACTTCTTTAACCCCGCGGGCGGCAAGCTCCCGGATTTCCCCGATGATGCTCGCGCTCGGCCGGCTGAGCTCCCGCCCGCGCACGTGCGGAACGATGCAAAAGCTACAGACGTTGTTGCAACCCTGCATGATCGTGACGAACGCCGTCGACACGTGGACGCGGGGCCTTCCCCCGAGGTCTTCCATGTAGGCGGGATCGCGATAAAATGCCAGTTCCATCGGGCGGGCACCCAGCGTCCCCGCCTGCCCGACCATCTCGGGGAGTTTATGGATATTGTGGGTGCCACAGACGAGGTCAAGATGGGGGACTCGCTTCAGCAGCAACTCGCCCTCCTGCTGCGCCACGCATCCGCCGACACCGATGATGATTCCGCGATTGCGCTCCTTCAGTTCGCGCCACCGTCCCAAAGCGCTGTAGACTTTCTGTTCCGCCTTGTCCCGCACGCTGCACGTATTGAGGAAGATCAGGTCGGCATTTTCCGGGCTGCTCGTTGGCGTGTAGTTGGAGCGCCTGAGGACCTGAAGGATGCGCTGCGAATCGTGTTGATTCATCTGGCAGCCGTAGGTTTGGATGTAGACTTTCTTCATCGGGCGATGCGCTCGATTACCCTGTGGAGCTGGCTCAGGTTTCCGCATTCCTCCACCACGTCGCAGCAAGCGGCGTAGCGGGGCATCTCGCTGTCGCCGAAACCCCACTTCCAACGGCTCTCCGGATTGAGCCAGATCAGCCGCTTGGCCTTGCGCTGGATTTCCTTCAAAACCCAGTCGTTGGGACGGTTATAATTGTTGCGGCCGTCGCCGATGACCATCACGGTGGTTTTTCCATTGACCGACGAAAAGTGCTCCCGGTAAAAGAGCTCAAAGGCGCGGCCGAAGTTAGAATGGGAATAGACATTGACGACCTCGCCCTTGAGGGCCAGCTCAACCGCCTGTTGAAGGTCGTTGTCCTCAAAGAGCCGGGTAACCTCCCCGAGTTCGCTCACGAAGACAAAGCTGCGCACCTTGCTGTAGAGATCTTGCACGGAGTAAACGAATTGGAGCATAAACCGGGAGGCGTTCAGGACCGAGTCCGAGACGTCGCATAGGATGAGGATCTGCGGCTTTTCTCTCTTTCTGCGGTCGAGCTGGATGCGAAACGGAACGCCGCCGTACTGAAGGTTCTTGCGTAGGGTCTCTTGCAGATCGAATCGCCCTCTGCGCGCCTTGCGGCGCCTGAGCGTCAAGAGGTTTTTGAATCTTTGCGCCAGGCGGACGACGGCCTCGTTCATTCGTTGGATATCTTCTTCGGTGTAGTAAGCGAAGCTTTTTTGCGTGAGATATTCCAGTCGCTCCCGCTCCGAGGCAACAATGCTGCGCTTCTTGAGCTCCTGGCGGAGCAGATCCCGAACCATTCGGGAAAGATCCTGAAGCCGGCGTTCCAGGTAGCGGGAAAGCCGTTGCCGGTGACCGGGATCATCCAATCCTGCCAGCGCCATTTCCCGGAAGCTCCCCAGCTCTTCTTCCACGGTGCCCAGCGCCAAGCGGCCCGCAAGCCGCAAATAAAGCGCGACCGCGATTTGTCCACCTGCCTGCTCCAGTTCTTCCCGCTCAATCGCCTGGCGGATCAGCCGCTCCGCCTGAGTCAAGTCGCCGGCGAGCAGCGCCCGGGCCAGGGGCGTGAGGTTCGGCTGGCGCTGGAGCATGCGACGGATTTCCTCGAGCAGCTCCTGGTACTGCTGAGGCGTCAAGCCCAGTTGGCCCATCAGATCACGCTCGGACTCGCGCACGGCGGCGCCGAGCCCCAGAAAAAAGAGATCAAACAGCTCCTCGAAAGTCCGTATATCCGCAGCCCGCTTGATCAGCGTTGCGCGCAGCCCGTCGCGAAACATGGAAGGATCCTCAATGCCCAGGATTCCCAGGGCGCTGATCGCGTCGATATCTTCGGACAGGGAGACCCGGGCTCCGTGTCGCCGAAGCAGATGGGTAAACTCTACGATGCGGTCGTCCATGGGGTCAGTGCAGGAAGTCTTTATCGCTGGCCACGGCTGGGGCCTGTAGCTTTGCCTTGCGCTCGGCGAGAAATTCTTGCATTTCTTTTTGCGCCTTGCGGATGTCGCCTTCGTATTTCAGCAGCGTCGCCAGCGTTTCCTCGACCAACTGGTGATCCAGCCGCTCGATCTGGAGCAGGGTCAGCGCTTTTACCCAATCCAGGGTTTCGCTGATGCTGGGCTTTTTCTTAAGCTCCAGCTTGCGCAGCCGATGGAGCAAATGAACGACATCCGCCGCAAGCTTATCCCCCACTCCCGGAACTTTGTGCTTTAGGATCTCCAGCTCCCGGTCCGGATCGGGATAGTCCAGATAGAGGTGGAGACAGCGTCGCTTCAAGGCGTCGGACATTTCCCGGCTGTTGTTGCTCGTAAGAATCACAAAGGGGCTGTGTATTGCCTTCAGTGTCCCGATCTCGGGCACGCTGACCTGAAAATCGCTCAACACCTCGAGCAGGAAGGCCTCGAACTCGGTATCAGACTTGTCGACTTCGTCGATCAGCAGGACCGTGGGCGCGGGGGACAAAATGGCGCGGAGCAAGGGCCGGGGCAGCAGGAATTTTTGCGAGAAAAACACGTCGCTTTCGCTGCAGATACGCTCCACCGCGTGTTGCAGGGTCCGGGATCCCGCAAGGGCTTCCCCGATTTTGTCCTTGAGAATCTGCGTGTAGAGAAGCTGTTTCGCATATTCCCACTCGTAAAGAGCTTTAGCCTCATCCAGGCCTTCATAGCACTGCAAACGAATGAGATCCAGGTGGAGAGCGGAAGCCAAGACCTTGCCGAGCTCCGTCTTTCCCACTCCCGCGGGGCCTTCCACGAGGATCGGCTTGCGCATGGCGCAAGCAAGATAGACTACCGTCGCTACATTTTTGCTGCACAGGTATTGCTGCTCAGCGAGCCGTTTCATGACGTCTTCGCCCGACGAAAAAACCATGTTTCCCTCGCAAAAAACTGTAAGCTAACATAAAAATATGGGCTGAACAAACGGCCTCAATTGCGTCCCGCCGCGGGTTACTGTAAACGGTTACTATGTGCACTCTGTCGCTGTATTTCCGGGAGTTTGACGGTTACCCGTTGGTCGTGGCGGCAAACCGGGACGAATACTATGCGCGCCCATCCGCCGCGCCCCAAGTCCTTTCCACGGGGCCTTTGATCTTCGGCGGCAGAGACGTTCAGGCCGGAGGCACGTGGCTTGGCGTCAACGAGCACGGCCTTTTGGTGGCAATTTTGAATCGCCGCATAGATGCGACCGACGATCGATTCAATAAAAGATCGCGGGGACTGCTGTGCCTGGAAGTCCTCAACACCCAAGATCCGAACCGGGCCCTTGCAATCCTTGAGCGCGAGCCGGCGCACGCTTATCTGCCTTTTAATCTCCTGGTCTCCAATGATGAGAGCGCCTATGTCGCATACAACGAAGCGGACGGCATCGGAATTGTCCCTTTGGATCATGGTCTGCACGTGCTGAGCAACACCTCCGTTTTCGATCCCCGCTCGGAAAAAATGGATACGGCGTACGGGCTTTTCCTGACAGCCGGGCAGCAGGCATGGGAAAATCCGGATCTATTCTTCCGGGATAGGCCGTTGCCGAACCGCGCGCCAGCCGAGGGAAAACCTCCGTGTCTGACCGCCTTTGCCCAAGCGCTGGCCAGCCACCGAATGCACGGAGCCGGAGCAGACCCGCGGGGCGCGATCTGTGTCCACGCGGAACGCTACGGCACCGTGTCCTCCAGCATCATCGTTCTCGCGGGCAGGGAAAAGCGCTTCGACTACTACCATGCTCCCGGGGCTCCATGCCGGTCGTCATTTGAGAAGTGCGCCTCCCCGGAGATCCGATGAGGCCGGTCCGTCCAGAACGGGAGGCCGCGTCCGTAATTCTGCTTCGGCAGGTCGAGGACGGGGGCTTTGAGGTTTGTCTCGGACGGCCGGCCCCCGGAGAAGAGCCCGCTTGTGGCCCATACACGTTTCCGCGACGGGCGGTTACTAAAGAGGACGTGGCGGAGATTACCATGCGGCGCAGCCGGGGGGTGTCCCAAAGCGAGGCAAGGGAAATCCTCGGCGCCGAGCTTCGGCCCTCCGTTGCCCTGGCTCATTGGATAGCGGGTGTGAGAGCCCTTTTTGAAGAGCTGGGGGTTGTCCTGTGCGTTACCGAGACCGGAAATCCTCCGCTATGGGAAAAACGGAGGGCAAACCTGCTGGCAAGGCGGGAAGGGATCGTGCGGGGCGAGATAAGTTTTCGGTCGAGTTTAGAAACCGAGGGCCTGGTTTGTGATCTAAGGCAGCTGCGTTATTTTTCTCATTGGCTGGAATCTGTTGATGTTTCGACTCCCGCCCAGGTGCGCTATTTTCTCGCCCGGCTTCCGGCAAATCAAGAACGTCTAGAGGCTGTCCGAAGCTTCGCAGACTGTTGCTGGATAACGGCGGACCGCGCCCTTGCCAGACACGAACGGCGCGAACTTCCGCTTACGTTTGCCGCCTTCGCAACTATCAGAACGCTTGCTGATTTCGACTCATGGCAAAGCCTTTGCGCCGCCTATGGTTTTGACCTCAGCGAAACCCCAAAGAAGCGCCTTGAGTGAATCGCGGCTCGCCCCCTCGACCGGCACAATTTTATCTGAACGTCCGAGGGGAACGAGGAGGAAGGCTGCGGGCGATGGTTTAAGCTCCCTCGGGGGACGCGCTCTCGGCTGTGGCCGATGGGTTCTTGCCATGAGTCGCACCGTCCGTAATCGGACATCCACAGCCTCGCTCGCGTCCCCCTCGGTCGCGGGCAACCACGTCCGTGCCTGATGGCTCGGCCCCCGGGGAGTTTTCGTAGGACGCGGGCCGATGCTCAGTATTCGGGTTTGAAATCGAAAAAGTGAGTTGCGTTGATGACGCGGATCGTCCGCGTCTTGGAGCGCATGACGATCGACTGGGTTGTCGCCCCGCCGGCGAAGAAATGCACGCCCCGTAAGTAGTCACCGTCGGTCACGCCCGTCGCGGCGAACATGACCTCGCCTCCGGCGAGATCTTCGATGTTGAACTTTTTGTTGATATCCTTGACTCCCATCGCCTGGGCGCGCTCGATCTCCTCCTGGTTTCTTGGCTTCAGCCGCCCTTGCATGTCGCCGCCGACGCAGCGCAGCGCCGCCGCCGCCAGCACTCCCTCCGGAGCGCCGCCGATGCCCATCAGGATATCGATTCCTGTTTCCGACTTGGTAGTCGCGATCGCCGCGGACACATCCCCGTCGCTGATCAGCCGGATCCGCGCCCCGGTCTGCCGGACCTCCTTGATGAGCGCTTCATGGCGCGGCCGATAGAGGATGATCACGGTCAAATCTTCAATGCGCGTCCCCTTGGCTTCGGCGAGGGCCTCGAGATTCTCCGTCGGACTTTTATCCAGATCGACGACTCCTTTCCCGACCGGGCCTACGGCAATCTTGTCCATGTACGTGTCCGGGCAATGAAGGAACTCGCCCCGCTCGCCGATCGCGATGACGGACAAGGCATTGGGAGCCCCGTTGGCACAGATCGTGGTTCCCTCCAGAGGATCCAGCGCGATATCCACCTCGGGGCCGCCGCATCCGACCTTTTCTCCGATGTAGAGCATGGGAGCTTCATCCCGCTCCCCTTCCCCGATCACCACGGTACCGCTGATCGCCACGGCGTTGAACGCTTTGCGCATCGCATCGACCGCCGCTTGGTCCGCGCCTCGTTCATCGCCTCTCCCCATAAAGCGTGCGCTCGACAACGCCGCCGCCTCCGTGATGCGGATGACTTCCAACGCTAGGTTTCGATCCACGGCTGCTTCCCTCCTATCAGGGCCTCTATCAGGGTAAAGGCTTGGTTAACGACAATTCCGGTTGTTTTTGCGTCGCGTTCATTATATCGAAGCGGTTTCGCCGTATTTCTCTGACCCGAAGAAAAGAGCACAAACGGCACCGGGTCTGGAACATGGGTCTTGACCGCAATCGGGGTCGGGTGATCGGGCATGAGAAGCAATCTCCACCCCTCCCATCGATCCATGCTGCGTAGGATCGTCCCCACGACTTTTTCGTCGAGATCCTCTATCGCCTTGACCTTTTTCGCTGCGTCCCCCATGTGCCCGGCTTCGTCGGGAGCCTCGACGTGGATGAAAACGAGATCTTTTTCCTCGAGCGCGCGGGCGCCGTACTCACCCTTTCCCCGGTAGTTCGTATCGAAGTAACCCGTGATCCCGGGAACTTGAATCCGCTCCAGCCCTGCATAGACGCCGAGCCCGTTGATGATATCCACCGCGGAGATGACGGCCCCGCTGATGCCGAAGCGCTTCGCGAGCGTCGGCAGCTTCGGCGCCTTGCCTTGGCCCCAGAGCCAGATCGACGTGGCTTTTTTCTCTCCCTTACCAGAACGCCTGCGATTTACCCGGTGGTTTGCGAGGAGATCCTTGGATCGCTCCATCAGGCGGAGCAGGGTGTCGGCGCCCGGGCCGTTCGGCAAATGGACGCCTACTTGACGATCCGTGATGTCGTGCGGCGGCGTGGTTGCCATTTTTTCCTCTCCGCCACGCCACACCATCAGATGACGGTAGCTTACGCCCGGATGAAACTCGATGCCGTTGCCGCCGAGCTTTCGGTTGAGATCGTGGACGATTTCTGCCGCTTCCGCGCTCGATATGTGCCCGGCGGTGAAATCTTCCATCACCGCCTGGCTTCCCTCCTCGCGGAGCGTGACCAGATTGCAGCGAAACGCGACGTCCTGTTCACCCAAGGCAACGCCCAGGCTCGCCGCTTCGAGCGGAGCGCGCCCCGTATGGTAAAGCGTCGGGTCGTAACCGAGAATGGTCATATTGCCGACATCGCTCCCGGGCGGGAACCCCGGAGGGATCGTATGGGCCAGGCCGAAGATTCCGCGAGCGGCGAGCCAATCCATGTTAGGCGTGGCCGCCGCCTCGAGCGGGGTTCTCCCGCCAAGCTCGTCCACGGGATAATCGGCCATCCCATCTCCCTGCACGATGACATACTTCATTTTTTGCCGGCTTGCCTGAGAATGGCCGCGAGGGATTCGATCTCGGGCGCGATTCGGATAGGCTGGCCGGACTGGTCAATCGCGGTGGCGACCGAAATCGCCGAAGCCGGCTCGGCCAAGATTCCCTCGGCGCTTGCCAGTAGCTTATAGGCGTCGAGAATCTCCTCGTCGCTGACCGCTTCGATCATTCCGTTGGATTCATCGCGCGCGGCCAGCGCCCCTTGCCACCCTGCCGGGTTCCCGATGCGGATGGCGCTCGCGATGGTCTCCGGCCGCTCGACGACCCTGCCCAGGACGATCGGCGCGGCGCCGGCGGCCTGAAAACCCATCATACGAGGTAGCGCGGAAATTTTCCCGAGCCGCGAGTATTCCTTGTATCCTTTCCAGTAGGCCGTGATGTTCCCGGCGTTTCCCACCGGCAGAAAGTGATAACAGGGCGCCTCGCTCAAAACGTCGCAGATCTCGAAGGCAGCCGTCTTCTGGCCTTCGATCCGATAAGGATTCACTGAATTGACCAGGGTGATCGGAAAATGGCGGGTGGCC
>JACPFH010000461.1 GCA_016183075.1 Deltaproteobacteria bacterium
GCGAAGGCGAGGCAAAGCTTGCCGCCATGGCGGCCTTCACCGGCTCGGAGCTGATCAAACACGTCATCGTCGTCGACAAAGACATCGACGTCTATGACGAGGAGCAAGTCCTCTGGGCGGTTGCCACGCGCGTCGATGCGGCAACCGACATCGCCGTCATCAACCGGGTCAAGGGAAGCCGGCTCGATCCGGTGCATCCGGGGAAAGACTGGGGCTCGAAGATGATCATCGACGCGTGCCGAAACGAGGACATCGATTTTCCCAACCGCATCGCCACGGCCGGCTACGCAAAAAACATCTAGGGGGCAATAGTTGAAAAGCTACCGCAAAGAGCTGTGGTTCAATACGCCGACGAGGGTCGCTTTCATCAACATCACCCCGCAGGTGCAGCAGTGCTTGAAAGACAGCGCGATCCGCGAGGGGTTGGTCCTGGTGAACGCGATGCATATCACCGCCTCGGTATTCATCAACGATGACGAATCCGGACTGCATCATGACTATAGCGTGTGGCTTGACAAGCTCGCGCCCCACGAACCTATCCGTCAGTACCGCCACAATGATACCGGTGAAGACAACGCCGACGCCCACATCAAGCGCCAGATCATGGGGCGGGAGGTCGTCATCGCCGTGACCGAAGGCAAACTTGACTTCGGCCCATGGGAGCAGATCTTCTACGGCGAATTTGATGGCCAAAGGCGCAAGCGGGTCCTGGTGAAGATCATCGGCGAGTGACAGCCAGCCGCCGCGGCGAAGCTTCACCGTCATCCGCGTTTCCCTTCGCTTGTCTTCCCCGGGATCCGGGTATAGGGTTAATAAGTTAACCATTTTTATCGTTTCGAGATCAGCGTGAAGAAAAAAATCATCCTGTCCGTCTCCGGCGTTGCCTTGCTTGCGATCATTGCCGCTGCCTCATTGTTTTTTTTCCGTGGCTGGAACGCGGGGCGGATCAAAGAAGGGTCCGTGGTTCGCTTTGAGTACACGCTCTCCGATGAGAAGGGCGCCTTGATCGAATCCAGCAAGGGCAAAGAGCCGCTCACTTACATCCATGGAAAAGGGCAAATCGTGGCGGGATTAGAAAAAGAACTCGCCGGCATGACAATGAACGAGGAAAAGAATGTCCGCCTGAAGCCCGAAGATGCCTACGGCCAGGTGGATCGTCAGGCATTTCAGGAAATCCCGCGCAAGGAAATTCCCGCAGATGCCTTAAAAGTCGGAAATACGTTGGTGGCCAGAAACGACCGGGGCCAGCTTTTTCCGGTCCGGGTCCATGAGATCAAGGACAAAACCGTCGTTCTCGACTTCAATCACCCGCTGGCGGGAAAAGCCCTGACCTTTGCCATCAAGATCCTGGACATCAAGCCCCCCGGGGCGAAGTAAATTCAGACAAACGTCTTTAACCCCGCACTTCAATCCACAACCCGCCGTCTGTTGAGATTGTTGCCCACGGGGCAAGCCCGGTGCTGAGAAGCAGCTCCTTGCACTCAGCGGCGGTGATTCTCCGTCTGCCGAGGTCCTCATTCAGCCGCCTGGAACGGTCGGCGATCGGCGCGATCACTGCGCTTGGCGTCAACGGCCCGTAACCTCCGCCCACCCATCCGAAGCCGCCGGGGTGAAGCACCCGCTTGACCTCTCGAAGCAGCAATGGGGTGAGAAAGAAAAAAGCGCCTCTCAGGGTCACAAGGTCGAACGAGCCATCGGGCTCATGGATCGCGTCGATAGGCGCGCACTGAACGATAAGGCGGGCGGAGCAGCCTTTCTCACCGGCCCACTGGCTCGCTGACCGCAGCACTCGCTCCGATTCATCCACCACCTTGGCCTGGAATCCCGCGCTTCGTGCGAGAATGCTCACGGCGATGCCGCCGGCAAACGGACCGAGGTCCAGGACCTTCCCCGAGCCCAGGCCTGACACCGCAAGCGCATGCTCGGCCATGAAGGGATAAACGGGAAGCCATAGGGAGTTGATTTGCTCGATGAGATCCTCGTCGCGCTTCATATCCTGAGTCACCTCCGCGGGCACACTTTGGACACCGCCGGTAATTTTACTGTAAAGACAGCCTCGACTTCCATCCCGCTTCACGCTCAGTGCCCTCTCCACCGGCACACTTGCTCTTTGAAGCCCGAGTCTTTCTCCCCTTGACAGGGAAATTCGCCGGGTGTTACGGTCCAGGTCGTCCGCCCCCGCGATCTTCATGAGGTGCCGGCACACTTTCACTTTGACGGCGGAGGGGGACGAGGAGGAAGGCCGCGGCCGATGGACTGATCTCCCTCGGGGAGCGCGCTCTCGGCTGCGGCCGATGGGTTCGTGCCATGAGGCGTACCGTCCGTGATCGGACGTCCGCAGCCTCGCTCGCGCTCCCCTCGGTCGCGTAAAGGGCGGCCGCCGCCTGATGGCCTGGCCTCGGCTCCGGAGATTGAACAAGCGGAGGAGAATGATGAAAAAAACCCTCGCTGCAGGATTGGTCTTCACCTCCCTTTTTCTCTCTGTGCCGACCTCCCGGGCCCAGCCTAGAGCCGAAACCGTCAAGGCCATGTACAGCACCATCGGGGGATCCCAGGCTGTTTTGTGGATAGCGAAAGAGGCGGGGTTCTTCAAAAAAAACGGCCTCGAAGTGGAGCCCGTCTACGTCAGCGGAGGGTCCGCCAACGTGGCCGCCCTTCTGAGCGGGGAAGCCGTCTTTAGCCAGAACGCCGGGCCGCCGGTGGTTGGCGCAGACCTGAAGGGGGCGGATATCGTTTTCATCGCCGGCGTGATCAACCAACTTCCCTACGTGCTGATCTCCTCGAAGGAGATCAAACGAGCCGAGGACCTGCGCGGGAAAAAGGTCGGGATCAGCCGCTTTGGGGCGTCTTCAGAAATGGTGGCCAGACTGGCATTAAGAAAATTGGGGATCGACGATAAGACCGAGGTCACCTTAATGCAGGTAGGCGGGGTGATGGAGCGCTTCGCGTCCCTTCAAAGCGGGATGATTCAGGCGACGGTCGCCGAGCTTCCCGTTCCGCCGAAGCTGCAAGAAGCGGGATACCAGATCCATCTGGATCTGACCAAAGCGGGCGTTCCTTATCAGCACACCGGGCTTACGGTCAGACGCAAATTCATCGAAGCCAAACCTGAGACCGTGAGGAGATTTGTCAGAGCCTACGTCGAGGGTATCCATTATTTCAAGACCCGCAAGAAGGCCAGCGCCGGTATCCTGACGAAATATTTGCGGACAGCGGACCAGAGGTTTCTCGCGGAAACAGTGGAGGTTTTCGCGGAGTACTTTCCCAAGGCTCCCTACCCCGCCATCAACGGACTCAAAACGGTGCTTGAGTTTTTCTATCCGGACAAGGCGAGCACGGTTAATCCCGGCGACTTCGTTGATATGCGGTTCGTGCGGGAACTGGAAGAGTCGGGCTTCATTGAGAGGCTCTACTAGCGAGGGAGGGAAGCGATGCGGGCATATGGTTGGAGGGCGAGAATCGGGCACATTTATCCCGCGGTTGTTGCCGAAAGCTTTATGTACGAATTCTATCGGATCGTCCCTCCGGGGGTGACCCTGGCCCAGACGAACCTGGTGATTCAGAGCCTGAACGAGTCCCAGGGGCTCGAAGCTTCCATTAAGATGATCGATCAGGCGGCGGAGTACCTTGCCAAGCGAAAGGTCGATATCATCACCATCGGCGGCTCTCCGATGTTTCGCCTGATGGGCATAGGCAGTGACAAGGTCATCATCGACCGGCTTGAGAACCGCTTCGGCATTCCGACCACGACGAACCAGACAGGCGCCGTGGCGGCTTTTAAGACCCTGGGCGTGAAAAAGATCGCCGTGGCCTCTCCCTATTTCGATTATCAAAACGAGCAGGTCAAGAAATTCCTGGAAGGATCAGGCTTTGAGGTCGTCCACATCGAGGGGCTGGCACGGGAGGTCGAGGCTATCCACGAACTGCCTCTTGAAGCATCCTATCACCATGCACGGAAGGTGTTCTCTGAGGCGCCTCAAGCCCAGGCGGTCTATATTCCCTGCGCGCACTTTTCCGTGCCGTGGCTCCAGGAACTGGAAGACGACCTTCAGGTCCCAATCGTAAGCAGCACGGCGGCCTTGATCTGGCACTCATTTAAGATCTTAAAGATCCGCGCGCGCATCGCCGGGCACGGGAGTCTTCTGGCTTCCTTAAGTGAAGCGAAGGAAGCCTAAAACCGAAAAAAGGTTTGTAGTACAAAGTAGATCTGGTAAGGTTACGCTATGGCCTCTTCAATCAGCCAGTCCGTCCCCACATTAGGCGGGCGCACTTCCTACCAGAAGTTCTTCATGGAGGAAGGCATCGACAGCGTTTCGGGATTGGGAGTGCGGGACATGAAGAACATGCCCCTGAAACCGTGGCGCCGCATGGGGGGATATGGGGTATACATTGATTTGGACGGCACGATCCTCAAAGGGGAGGCGACCGTCGGGCAAACCAACAACGCGTACATTTGCGAGATTGCGCCGGGTGGGAGTCTTACCCCGCAAAGACATATCTTCGAGGAGCTGATTTTTGTCCTGAGCGGCCGGGGCGCCACTACGGTGTGGATGAGCGAGGGGAAAAAACAAACTCTCGAGTGGCAGGAGGGGAGCCTTTTCTCTCCGCCCCTTAACGCCTGGTATCAGCACTTCAATGGATCCGGGGACAAGCCGGCGCGCTTTCTGGCCGTAACGAACATGCCATTGATCCTGAACCTGTTTCATAATTACGACTTCATCTTCAACAACGGTTTTGCCTTCACCGACCGCTACAGCGGGGAGGAGGATTACTTCTCGGGGAAAGGCAAGGCGTACCCGGGCAGGGTCTGGGATACGAATTTCATCGCGGACGTTTACGGCTTCAAGCTCATGGAGTGGCGCGAGCGAGGGGCGGGCGGCGCCACCATATTGTTCGAGATCGCCAACAACACGATGTGCGCCCACATCTCGGAGTTTCCCGCGGGGACGTATAAGAAGGCGCACCGCCACGGGCCGGGCGCCCATGTGATCATCTTGAGCGGCCGCGGCTATTCCTTGCTGTGGCCGGAAGGAGGCAAGAAGAAGAAGTTCGATTGGAGCGCGGGAAGCATGGTGGTCCCTCCCGATCGCTGGTTCCACCAGCACTTCAACACGGGCAAAGAGCCGGCACGTTACCTTGCGCTGCGCTGGGGGAGCCGCAAGTTCTCTACCGCGCCTGAAGAGGAAAAGCTCGCCAAGAGCGTCGCTCTCGGCGGCGACCAGATCGAGTACGAAGATGAGGACGAGGACATTTACGCTCTTTTTAGGAGCGATTGCGCCAAGAGCGGCTTCGAGGTAACGTGGTCGCCAAGCAGCGTGAAGTGAGGGGAGAACATTGAAGAAATACCGGCCCAGGAGGAAATTCCAATGAGCGTATCGCGGTCGGTGCAATGGGGCGAGCTTGCGGGCATGCGGAAAGTCGAGACCGTCGAGCAGATGCCCGAAGAGTACAAAACGACGCTCATCAAGGTCATTTACGCCCTGGCATCGACCGAATTCGCGTCCGTCGAGCAACATCAGCCCTGGATCAATCAGGGGCCGACACCCGAGGACCGCTACATCCAGGCGCAGATCGCCGCCGATGAGGCGCACCAGGGATTCATCGATTGCCGCCTCCTTCGCTCCTTCGGCCCGGAAGGCGAGGAGAAGGCCGCGAATCTTCTCAACGTGCGCATGGGCGAGCACCTTCTATCGGCCTTTAATGTGCCCTTCGAGAGCTGGGTGGATGTGTGCGGCTTCTGCTTCCTGCTGGATCTGGTCGCCTGGTACCACCTGCGCGGCATGGAGAACTGCAGCTTCGCGCCACTGGCCCGGGAAATGACCTCAATGGTGCACGAGGAAAGATTTCACGCATCCTTCGGCGCCCGGCGCATCCGGGACATCGTCAACAACGCCGAGTACGCCGGCCTTTGCGGCGCGACGGCGGCCGATGCGCAACGGACAGTAGACAAGTGGTACCCGCACGCGCTCGACACCTTCGGCGCATCCGAGTCCAAGTTCAGCAAACTGTCGGTGGCCTATGGCATACGGCGCTGGGATAATGAGACGTTGCGGCAGATGTACAAAAAGGACATCGACGCGCAGATCGCAGCCATCGGCCTGAGGGTCCCCGACCCGGAAAAAGGCCGGAAGGTTCGGTGATTTGTGAAACAAAAAAGCGCTTCTATTCAGCAAACGCAGCTCAAACGGGACATTCTCGTAGCTTGCAAGATTCTGGACAACGAGGGTTTGGTCAAAGGATTCGGCCATGTGAGCGCGCGGGCTCCCGGCAACGAAGGAAGAATTTTCATAACTCCGCGTAGGGCCCTGCGGTTGGTAAAAACTGCCGACGACCTGGCGATGGTGGATCTAAACGGCGCCATCGCTCGCGGTAAAGCCGAGCCGCCGCTCGAGCATCAGCTCCATCTCGCCATCTACAAGAAGAGGCCGGAGATCGGCGCCATCTGCCGAGCCCACGGTCCCTATACCTACGTTTTCGGCATCGTGGAGAAGCCCGTAAAAGCGATCCACGGTTGGAGCGCGCTGGTGGGTGAGAGCGTCTCAGTCCACTCTAATCCGCATCTGGTTAAATCCCCCGTCCTGGCAACGGAAGCGGCCGAAGCTCTCGGTGACCGGGACGCCCTGATCCTCAGGGGCAACGGGTCGGTCACCGTCGGCAGGACCGTGCACGAGGCGGTGGTGAAATCCCTTTTCCTCGAGGAGACCGCGGAGTTACTGTACCGTGCGGCTCAGCTCGGAGAGCCGGTGTATATCAGCGGAGAGGAGCAGCGCAGAAGAGCAGTAGCGGATGAGCAGGAATATATCCGGGCCTGGAACTACTACAAGTCAAAGATCGCAAGCTCTTAACAAATCCGTCAAACCCTATCCGAATAAGAATCCGAACGGCGCTGCAGCTCGGGCAAAATCTCCTGGCAAATGATGTCGATCGCCTCGTCCAAGTTGGGTCCCAAAGGCGTTGCCATGTCGACAATGTCGAAACGGTGAGGTTTTGCAAGCCGCAGCAGCTCATCGAGCTGCTCGATGCATTCCCCGGCCGTGCCGGCGACGATGATGCCGCTCTCTTCAATTACCTGGTCGCTGACCATCGGCTCCATGGCGTCCGCACCCATACCCCGGTGATAGGCGTTCTCGATGACCACCGCCTCCTCTGTGGGAAACCCGAGCTGAACCAGTTTCTTCCGCCCGAGATTGCTTCGGGCTAGAGAGATGGAGGCCAGTCTCTTGGAGAACTGCTTCGCATGACTCCCA
>JACPFH010000462.1 GCA_016183075.1 Deltaproteobacteria bacterium
CCTCTCCGCTTTGACTCTGAGACATGTTTTGGCCACGCAACTCTCCGTTTCAAACCGCGAACGGCATTCCCAAATAGCTGAGCAACGCTCTTCCCTCTTCGTCCGTCTTTGCCGTGGTGACGATCGAGATGGTTAGCCCGTGAATTTTGTCCACCTTATCGGCCTGGATCTCGGGAAAGATGATCTGCTCGCGGATCCCGAGCGAATAGTTACCCTTGCCGTCAAAGGCGCGATCCGAGACTCCCTTAAAGTCGCGCACTCGAGGGAGCGCCGCATGGATCAAACGGTCGAGGAATTCGTACATGCGCTCCCGCCGAAGCGTCGCCATGCAGCCGATCGGCATCCCCTCGCGCAACTTAAAGTTTGCGATCGCCTTTTTGGCCCGCGTAACTACCGGTTTCTGTCCGGTGATGGCCGCGACCTCGGCGACCGCACCATCGAGAGCCTTCACATTTTGGATCGCTTCTCCCAAGCCGACGTTCACCGTGATCTTTTCCACCCGGGGCACCTGAAAGGGGTTCTTGTAACCAAACTGCTTCATCATGGCGGGAACCACCTCTTCCCGGTATTTCGTCTTTAGCCGCGCCATATCCTGTCTAGCTATCGCTTTTTTTTAGTTCTTAGTTTTCCGTTGAACTGAGACCTCAACATTCAAAACTAATCGATTGCCTCACCACAGCGCCGACAAACCCGCACCTTTTCCCCGTCGCCAAGGATCTTTCGCCCCACCCGAACCGGCGCGTTGCACTTATCGCACATCACCATCAGGTTGGAAAGGTGGATCGGCGCCTCTTTCTCCACGATGCCGCTCGGCTGCTGCGGGCCGCGCGCCCGCGCATGCCGCTTAACCAGGTTCACGCGCTCAATCACCGCGGTGTTCTTGTCGGGAATCACGCGCAGGACCTTGCCGGTCTTGCCCCGCTCTCTGCCGGCAATCACCATAACGCTGTCGTTTTTTCGAATCTGCATCTCACCAGCCATCAGGCATCAGGCACTAGACCCTCTTCCCGTTGCCTCATGCCTATTGCCTGTTGCCTTTCTAAAGGACCTCCGGGGCGAGCGAGATGATTTTCATAAACCTTTTCGCCCTGAGCTCGCGGGCTACCGGCCCGAAAATACGCGTCCCTATCGGCTCCCTCTGGTTATCGATCAAAACCGCCGAGTTATTGTCGAACCGGATGTAGGTACCGTCGGGCCGCCCCAACTCCTTCGCAGTGCGCACCACGACCGCCTTCATCACGTCTCCCTTCTTCACTTTCGCGTTCGGGATGGCTTCTTTCACGGAAACCACGATGATATCGCCGATCGAGGCGTACTTCCTCCGCGTGCCTCCAAGGACCTTGATGCACTGGACCCGGCGCGCTCCCGAGTTGTCCGCCACCTCCAATACCGTCCTTGCCTGGATCATCGGTCCACCTTATCCTCGACGCTAGAGCCCGGCACCAGAAGCCGTAGAGGATTCCCTCTCCGTCGCCACTGCGCGCTCCAGAATTCGGCTCACCCGCCAGCGATTGTCCCGGCTGAGCGGCCGCGTCTCCTGGATCAGCACCCGATCGCCGATTCGACATTGATCCCCTTCGTCGTGCGCCTTCACCTTGTTGCGGACCCGGATGTACTTTTTGTACTTGGGGTGCATGACCGTCCGTTCAACGGCCACGACCACGGTTTTCCGCATCCGGTTGCTGACGACCACCCCCTGGCGCTCTTTGCGTATCCGTCGCTGGCTCATTTCACCCCGCCTTCCCTTGTCGCGCCTTTTCTGTAAGGACGGTCTCCACACGGGCCAGATCACGCCGGGTCTGCCTGAGCTTCATGGGGCTTTCCAACCGCGCCGTAGCTCTTCTAAGCCGCAGGTGGAAGATCTCTTCCTTCAACTCCCGCCGCTTTTGCGCGAGCTCCTCCGGGCTCATCTCTCTGAGCTGCTTAGCTTCCATGCGTTTCCGCTCTACGCTCAATGAATTGCGTCGGAATCGATAGCTTATGGGCGGCCAAACGGAACGCCTCGCGGGCCAAGGGCGCATCGACGCCTTCCATCTCGAAAAGGATCCGCCCCGGTTTCACCACCGCCACCCAGCCTTCCGGCGCGCCCTTCCCTTTTCCCATGCGGGTCTCAGCCGGCTTTTTGGTGATCGGTTTGTCCGGGAAGATGCGAATCCAGACCTTCCCACCGCGCTTTAGATATCGGGTGAGCGCAACGCGTGCAGCCTCAATCTCCCGAGCGGTCATCCAGCCCCTGCCGATGGCCTTCAAACCGAAGTCGCCGTAAGCTAACGTCGCTCCGCGCCACGCGCTCCCGGCCATCCTCCCCTTCTGCTGCTTGCGATATTTGACTTTTTTCGGCTCTAACATCTCTAAAACCTTTAGGCACTAGGCTATAGGCATCAGGCAATAGAAAAAACTTTATCTTCGACCTACGGCCTATCACCTAATACCTATTGCCCCTTGCCTATTGCCTATTTACATTCCCAGTGCCGCCTTCTGCTGCTGTTCCTGTTCCGTTAATACTTCTCCGCGAAAGATCCAAACCTTGACCCCGATCACGCCGTAGGTCGTCCGCGACTCGGCAAACCCATAACTGATATCGGCTCTCAGCGTGTGCAGCGGAACCCGGCCTTCGCGGTACCATTCGGTTCTCGCGATTTCCGTTCCGCCGAGCCTTCCCGCGCATTGGATTTTGATCCCCTGCGCTCCCATCCGCATTGCCCGCGAGACGCTCTCTTTCATGGCTCTGCGAAAGGCCACGCGCCGCTCCAATTGGAGGGCGACGTTCTCGGCCACGAGCTGAGCGTCGAGGTCCGGACGGCGCACTTCAATGATATTCAGATAGATCTCCCGGTTGGTCAGGCGCAAGAGCTGTTCCTTCATCTTCTCGATCTCCGCTCCCTTCTTCCCGATGACGATCCCGGGGCGCGCGGTATGGATGTTGATCTTTGCCTTGTTGGCCGCGCGCTCTAAGTCAATACGGGAAATCCCCGCATGGTAAAGGCGCTGCTTTAAAAACTTTTTGATCTTGAAATCCTCGTGCAGCAGCTTGGTATAGTCATGGTGCGCGTACCACTTCGAATCCCACGACTCGATCACGCCGACGCGGAAGATCTTCGGATGCGTTTTCTGTCCCATCGAGCTCGACCTCCTCTACTCCTTCTCGTCCACAACCACGGTGATGTGGCTCAAGCGCTTGCGAATTCGGGTGGCCCGGCCCATCGCGCGCGGCATGAAACGCTTCCACATGCCCCCTTCGTCCACGGTCATGCGCTTCACATACAGCCGGTCGACATCAACGCTTTGCGTCGCCTCGGCATTCGCCACCGCCGATCTGAGCGTCTTCGCCAAAACGGAGGCCGAGCGCTGGGGAAGAAACTTAAGGACATTGAGCGCCTCCTCCACGGTCTTGCCGCGCACCTGATCCGCGACCAGCCTAGCCTTGCGCGGCGAGAGGCGAACAAATCTGGTTATGGCTCGTGCCTCCATAAGTGCCCACTCTTCCCGCTACGACGCTGCCGGGGCCTGCGGCGTTTGCGGCGCCTGTGGCACCGGGGCGCCGGGGGTCCGCACTCGCGCGGTCACGGTCTCCCTAGCTTCCCCCTTCCGGTCCCCAGAATGGACGAAAAAGGTCCGTGTCGGCGCGAACTCTCCCAGCTTATGCCCGACCATATTTTCCGTCACGAAGACCGGGATGAATTTCCGCCCGTTGTGCACGGCAATCGTGTGCCCGACCATTTCTGGCGTGATCGTGGAGCGACGGGACCAAGTCTTCACCACGCGCTTCTCCCGCGCCTGGTTCATGGCCGCGATTTTTTTGCCCAGGTGTTCGTCCACGAAGGGCCCTTTTTTGATTGAACGCGCCATCGCTAGCGAACCTCTCTGCGCTTGACGATGTATTTGTCCGAAGCGCGGTTTTTCCTGGTTTTATAACCCTTCGTCGGCTTTCCCCACGGGGTCTGAGGATGGTTCCCCTTGGACCGGCCCTCCCCACCGCCATGAGGATGGTCTACCGGGTTTTTGGCAATGCCGCGAGTAACCGGCCTTCTTCCCAGCCACCGGGATCTCCCGGCTTTGCCCACGGAGATATTTGCCCGTTCGAGATTGCCAACCTGGCCGATCGTAGCGCGGCAATCGGCCCGCACGTAGCGAAGCTCCCCGGACGGAAGCTTAAGCAGCGCATACTCCTCCTCTTTCGCCATGAGCTGAGCGCCCGCGCCGGCGCTGCGCACCATTTGTCCCCCCTTGCCGCGCTTGAGCTCGATGTTGTGGATGACTGTCCCCACGGGGATGTATTTCATAGGCAGCGCGTTTCCCGCTTTGATATCCACTCTCTCGTCGCCGGAGATCACGGAATCCCCCACCCGCATCTGATCCGGAGCCAGGATGTAGCGCCGCTCCCCGTCCCGATAGCAGAGAAGCGCAATGCGCGCCGAGCGGTTGGGGTCATACTCGATCGCTTCCACCGCGGCGGGGATGCCGAGCTTATCGCGCCTAAAATCGATGACCCGGTAAAGACGCCGGTGGCCTGCGCCGCGGTGATCACTCGTGATCCGGCCGGTATTGTTGCGTCCACCGCTCCGCTTGAGAGGAGCAAGCAATCCCTTCTCGGGTTCGACCTTCGTGATCTCTTCAAAGCCGTGCCCCGTGCGAAATCGTATTCCCGGGGAGCTCGGTCGATACGTCTTAATCGCCATAGTCTGAATGCCTTCCACGCATGCGGTTCAAGCTGTTCAAATGGTTCAAATCGTTCAAACCGTTAACGGATTGAACCGCTTGAACGTTTTGAACGGTCCTTGCTACTCCCCCGCCATTATGCGCCGCCGAAGAAGTCGATCCGGTCGCCTTCCTTCAGTGTAATATAAGCTTTTTTCCACTGGGGTAGACGCCCCGTGTTTTTTCCCACCCGGCGGACCTTACCCAGGTAACGCGTCATGCGTACTTTCACGACCGTCACTTTGAACAGCCCCTCGACCGCCTTTTTGACCTCGATCTTGTTCGCATCGGGACGAACCTTGAACAGCACCTGATTGGACTTCTCCGCGAGCAGGGAGCCCTTCTCCGTGATCAACGGCGCCTCAATGATGTCGCGGGGATCTCTCATGCGGCCAGCCCCGATCCTAAATGACCATCGGGCAGAAAAAAATATCCCATACCGTATCTCATGGGCCTGTCACCCCTGCGGCCTGGACCGCGGCCTCCCGCGGGATCGGGACCAGCCTCTCCTCGAGCGCCCTCAGAGACGCCTCGGTCAGAATCAGATGCTCGTAGCGCAATAGATCATAAACGTTGAGACCCTCGACCCGAATCACTTTCACGGAGGAAAGATTCCGTGCGGAGCGCTCCACTGCTTCGTGCGGCTGCGCGATTACGATCAGGGCGGCATTGACCTGCAGCCCCTCGAGCAGCTTGCGCATGAGCTTGGTCTTGGGCTCCTCAAGTTCGAGCTTTTCCACCACGATGATCCGGCCGTCTTGTTTCTTAAGGCTCAGGGCTGAAAGGAGAGCCTCGCGCCGGGCCCGCTTGGGGAGCCGGTAGGAGTAGTCTCTCGGCTGCGGTCCGAAGATGGTTCCCCCGCCGATCCACAGCGGCGAACGGATGCTTCCAGCACGAGCCCTCCCGGTTCCTTTCTGGCGCCACGGCTTTTTCCCTCCGCCCCGCACAAGCCCGCGGGTTTTCGTGGAAGCCGTCCCCGCCCTCCGGCTGCTGAGCTGCATCATCACCATCTGGTGCAAGAGCGGGGAACGGGCGGCGACCCCGAAGATCTCCTCCTTCAACTCAGGATGAATCACCCGCGCCTCCATCTACTTCCTCCCCTTGACCGAACGACGAACCAAAACGACTCCGCGCCTCGGACCCGGGACGGAGCCTTTGACCAAAAGCAGGTGATCCTCCGCGCGGACATCCACCACCTCGAGGTTTTGCACGGAAACTCTCTCGTTGCCCCACTGGCCCGCCATTTTCTTTCCTTTAAAGACGCGCCCGGGGAAGGACCGGTTCCCGATCGAGCCGCCATGACGGAAGTATTCGTGCGTGCCGTGGGAGGCGGGAAAGCCGCCAAAACCCCACCGCTTGATCACGCCGGCATATCCCCTTCCTTTCGAGGTTCCGGCCACATCGATCCGGTCTCCGGCCTTGAAAACATCGGCGACCTTGATCTCCTGACCGACTTCGAGCTTCGAAACATCGTCCGAGCGAAACTCGCGCAGAATCTGAAACGCGCCTTTACCCGCTCTTCGCGTGTGTCCCTGCACGGCCTTGTTGACCCGCTGCGGCTTCTTCGCGCCGAAGCCTAGCTGCACGGCATCGTAGCCATCTCGCAAGGCTTCTTTCTTTTGCACCACCACGCACGGCCCGGTCTGAATCACCGTTACGGGCACCACAGTTCCATCGGGGGCGAAGATCTCTGTGGTGCCAATTTTTTGTCCTATAAGCCCAGTCATAGAGATGAATCTCAAATTTCAAATCTCATATCTCAAATCAAATCTACAATCTGAGATCTGAAATCTGAGATTGCTACTGGAGCTTGATCTCCACATCCACGCCGGCAGCCAGGTCCAGTTTGCCTAACGCGTCGATGGTTTGCTGGGTAGGCTCCAGGATGTCCAGCAAACGCTTGTGGGTGCGAATCTCAAATTGCTCCCTTGATTTCTTATCCACGTGCGGGGACCGGTTAACCGTGAAACGCTCAATCCGCGTCGGCAAAGGTATGGGCCCCGCCACCCTACCCCCTGTGCGCTTGACTGTCTCTACGATCTCCCCGACCGATTGGTCCAGGACCCGGTGGTCATACGCCTTAAGGCGAATGCGAATCTTCTCGTTCATATTTCACTCAGAATCGTACAGCTCGGCGACCTTGGCGCTGATCTCCTCGGAGATCGGCGCCGGCACCGGCTCGTAATGCGAAAACTGCATGGTGTAGGTCGCCCGTCCCTGGGTCATCGAGCGCAGATCCGTGGCATAGCCGAACATCTCTGCCAGCGGCACGCGCGCCTCGATGACCTGCGCGGCCGGCCGGGAATCCATGCCGAGGACCTTGCCGCGCCGCGAGCTGATATCCCCGATGACATCCCCCATAAACTCCTCTGGCACCACCACCTCCACGGCCATGACGGGCTCCAACAGCACGGGTTTCGCCTTGCTCACCGCTTCCTTATAGGCGAGAGAGCCGGCAATCTTGAACGCGATCTCGGAGGAGTCAACCTCGTGATAGCTCCCATCGAGCAGGGTCACTTTGACATCCACCATGGGATAGCCCGCCAGCGGCCCGCTT
Source organism: Deltaproteobacteria bacterium (assembly GCA_016183075.1). Taxonomy (GTDB): domain Bacteria; phylum Desulfobacterota; class Binatia; order UBA9968; family UBA9968; genus 2-12-FULL-57-22. Next base: position 7,256 of record JACPFH010000462.1, read on the forward strand.
TCCATCGCCTCGCGCACCCCGCGCTGGACTGCCGGAATATACTCCCGCGGGATAGCGCCACCCTTAACGCCATCAATGAACTCAAACCCGGCGCCAGCGGGATTCGGCTCCACGCGGACAAAAACGTGACCGTACTGTCCCCGTCCTCCGGTCTGGCGTATGAACTTCCCCTCGTGCTCGACGGCGCGACGAATAGTCTCCTTGTAAGCGACCTGGGGTCTGCCGACATTGGCCTCGACATTAAACTCGCGAAGCAGCCGGTCGACAATAATTTCCAGGTGCAGCTCTCCCATCCCGGAGATGATCGTCTGCCCCGTCTCCTCATCCGTGCGCACGCGAAAAGATGGATCCTCCACCGTCAGCTTCTGAAGCGAAAGCCCAAGCTTTTCCTGATCGGCTTTGCTCTTGGGCTCGATAGCGATCGAAATCACCGGCTCAGGGAACTCAATGGACTCAAGCAGAATCGGATGCGTTTCGTCGCACAGGGAGTCTCCGGTTGACGCATTTCTAAGCCCCACGGCCGCCGCGATGTCGCCGGCATAAACCTCTTTGATCTCCTCGCGTTTGTTGGCGTGCATCTTGAGCAGCCGACCGATTCGCTCCCTTCTCCCCTTGCTGGAATTATAGATGCTCGAACCCGAGAACAGGGCTCCCGAATAAACCCGGAAAAACGTGAGCGTGCCGACGAAAGGATCGGTCATGATCTTGAAGGCGAGGGCGCAAAACGGGGCATCATCGTTCGCCGGCCTCTCTTCTGCCTTCTGCGAGCGCGGATTTTTGCCCACCACCGGGGGCACATCAAGCGGCGAGGGAAGATAGTCGACCACGGCGTCGAGCAGCAACTGGACTCCCTTGTTCCGAAACGCGGCGCCACAAAGGACCGGAACCAATTTGAGTTCGAGACCGGCAGCCCGGATCGCCTTGCGCACGTCCTGCGCAGGAATCTCCTTGCCTTCCAGATACCGCTCCATGATCGATTCATCTGAGTCCGCGAGCGCTTCCAGAAGTTTTTCACGGTATTCCCGAGCCTGATCCGCTAGTTCGGCGGGGACCGGCTCGATGTGGTACTGCGCCCCGAGGCTCTCCACATCCCACACCACCGCCTTCATCTCTACGAGATCGACGACACCCCTAAAACGCTCCTCGGCCCCGATCGGAAGCTGGATGGGAAGCGCACGGGCGCCCAGGCGATCCTGAATCATCCGCACGACGCGGAAAAAATCGGCGCCCAGCCGATCCATCTTGTTGACGAAAGCCATCCGGGGAACCCGGTACTTATCGGCCTGGCGCCAGACCGTTTCGGTCTGCGGCTCCACGCCTCCCACCGAGCAAAAGACGGCGATGGCCCCGTCCAGGACTCTGAGCGAACGCTCCACCTCGATGGTAAAATCCACATGACCGGGCGTATCGATGATGTTGATCC
>JACPFH010000463.1 GCA_016183075.1 Deltaproteobacteria bacterium
CCAATTCGGATTTCAGATACACCAGCCCAAAGCCGGTCTTCTCCAGGGCAAGCTTAAGAGCCTTATCGGTCCAGAGCTGTAGATGAAAGATGGAAACCCGCGTCCGCAACCAGGCCTTGGAGAACCTGCGACTGCCGGGAATTCTCGCCAAAAACAGGAATAGATTGTCCCAGACACACCTGCGCGGTGTATGAATGTAGATGTATCCTTCCTTTTCGAGCAGGGAATGGCACGCCGCGAAGGTGCGGTTGGGGGAAGGGACATGCTCCGCCACGTCGAGCAGCGCGACGATGTTGAACTTCTCGCCCACCTCCTCCAGATCGCACGTAAAGACCGTAAACCCCCGCGCCCGACAGGCCAACGCGGGCTCTCCCTGCAGCTCGCTCCCAGCCGCCCGCACCGAAGGATACGCCCTGCTGAGCGCATCCAGGAAGTGTCCGTAGCCGCATCCTACATCGAGAACGGACCTGTGATTCGCGGAAACCGGAACCAGGGCTCGGAGATCGTCCAGGGCGCGAGCTATTTTCCCGGCAGTAGCGAACCCGATCTCCTTATAATACTGTTGCCAGTCGAGCGTTCCGTAAGCATGGGCAAGCTGAGCGTCGGTGACGGGGTTTCCGACAAACAGGAGCCCGCAATGGCGGCACAGAAACAGATGAAGAACTTGGGGCTCCCCGTGGTCATTGGGGATCGACAGGTAGTATTTCGCTTCCTGACCACAAACCTTGCACAGTTCCCGCTTCGAAGGGCGCATGGGGCCAGGGCTCTCAACCCGCACCGGGCTGCTGCATCCTTTGCTTTTCCGGCCGGCGCCGCAGCTCATCCAGCTTTATATCCACCAGCGTCCTGAACCAGAAGGCTTGGAGGAAATGGAAAATAAATCCCTCTTTGCCGTCAAGGAAGCCCAAGCGGATGAAATAGCGGTAAAACCAGTAGAGAAAGGCGCGCACGAACAAGGGAAGTGAAACATAGAGATATTCTCTTAGCCACCTCCGTCTCTCGATCGGGTTTCCCAGGATAGTGGGACGAACCTGACGCCCGCCTTTCCTGTCCCCTACGATTTGCCAGGCTTCCAACTCCGCCCAGCGGGTATGCCTTTGTGTCCACGTGGGAAGGTCCGAGGTGATCACATCAAGATAATCGTGCCTGAGTTTCCTCACCCTTCCGTCCACGACAAAGTGCTGGTCATAGAGACGATCTTCACAGAAGCCGCGTTCTTTACGGAAGAGACGGAGGTGGTACGAAGGGTAGTGCCCTCCGTGCTTGATCCATCTCCCCATGAATACGGTTCTCTTCGAGAGCAAAAAGCCGTCTACGTTCGGGGGCGGTTTCTGGAGTACCTGGTTGATTTCCTTGACCAGTTCGGGCGTAAGACGCTCATCAGCATCGAGGTGCAGCACCCAATCCGTGTGAATCTGCAAGTGTCCTTGAGCCCAGTTTCGTTGGGCCGCATAGTTATCAAAAGGATGATCCACCACTATGGCCCCGGCAGCCATAGCAATTTCCACGGTCCGGTCCGTGCTGCCCGAGTCCACGACGAAGACTTCACAAGCCAGCCCTTTTAGGCTCCCCAAGCAAGCGGGAAGATTTATCTCTTCGTTGTAGGTGAGAATCACGACACTGAGGGGAACATGGTTCACGGAAAGAGACGGCCCTCTGAGCATCACGTTTTTTTGCTGGCCCAAACCGTTTCCGTCTGCCCCATGATAAAATCCCGGAGGAGCAGAGCGGGCCTTCGCTAAGAATTTGTAAAGCTGAATCATCTGAGCGGCGATCTCGGGCCATCGGAATCGCTCAGCGAGCTTGCGCGCAGCTTCCCCTCGCCGCGTGCGCTCCCCACCGTTGAGGAGCACTTCGGCCATCGTCTTCTCCAGCGCTACCGGCTCCAAACTGACGACCCAACCGGCGCCCGCAGCCTGGATCTCTCCGGCCAGGTTTACGTAGGGGCTCACCAGGACCGGGACACCGCAACCCAGCGCCTCCATAACGGAAAGACCAAAATTCTCCTGGTAAGAAGGCAACGCGAGGATAGCCGCGCCTTTGAGAGCAGAAAATTTGTCGGGACCTTCGAGCCAGCCGGCAAAGAGAATCCTATCCGCGGCCCCACTCTCCCGCACTATGCGCCTCAGAGTGGCCACGTACTGCGGTTCCCCATCCCCGGCCACTACCAACCGCCAGCGTTCGAACTCCCGCCTTTTCGTGAGAGCAAGGAACGCCTCCAGTAAGAGATCCAGTCCTTTTTTCGGATGCAGCCGGCACAACGTGAGCACATACGGCTCATTCTCAAGAAAGGGACGGAGACCGCTGGAAGCCGCTTCCTGCGCCGGCGCTCGAAGCGACTCCCAGTCCACCCCTAGAGGAATGACCACGCCGTGATCCAATCCCAAAGCTCCTTCGGCAAGTCTCTGTTCCTCTCTCGTGGTGTAATGGACCGCCTGGGCGCCGCGCAGCATCCTTCTAGCGGCCACGTGCCACAAGATCTTCTTGCGCATCCGCTTCTGTCTCAGACTCCACGGGTCGAGCGTGCCGAGAGGCCGCACAATATAGGGGACACCCCGATGGCGACAGGCCCAGGCGGCCGTCAGACAAGGGTAAGAAAAGACCGAATGGATATGCACGGCATCGAAACCCGGCACGTTCTGATCGAGCCACCGGGCGAGGGGGCGGGAGTACTTAAATTTTTCGCTCCACTGCCGAGGGAAAAAAATGCTTTCAACACCCTTGTACGTGGTAATCCGTTCCAGTGGAACTGGCAGGCGTGCCATACCGTCGGCGTCCGTAGTCACGATAAGGGGCTTCACGGCTTGGTCCTGAAGGGCGCGGCACATCTCAAAGATAGCCTGGCTCGGTCCTCCGTACTGGGCCGCAACTGCGGGTATCACGTGCAGAATTTTCATGGCGCCTGCCTCACCCAAGCGGACGACCGCCGTGTCCGTTTCACGATATCCTCGTAGACACCGCACAGTTCCCGGGCTACTTTATCCCAGGAGAACTTTGTCTCCACCAGACGACGTCCCTCTTTTCCCATGCTCTCCCTGAGGCTGGAGCTGTTGAGCAACTCGGCGATGGCTCGCCCCAATTCCTCCGAATCGCCGGAGACGACCAGCCCCGCGCGCGCCTTGGACACTTCCTCATGGATCGCAATGCGGTTCGTGATCACCACCGGGCGGCCCACCGACATCGCCTCAACCACAGCGATACCGAAATTCTCGTGATGCGACGGCAGCACAAAAACCTCCGCCTCTTCAAAGATGGACCATTTAAGCCTTCCTTCGACAAAGGAGGTCAGGATGGTTCGGTTCGCAAGGCCGTGCTTATGAAGGAGCCCCTTGATTTGCTCTTCATATTCCGCTCTCCCGCTGCCGGAAAGCACGAAGGTAAAATCTTCCCTCTTTGCCGCCAGCTTTCCCAGGGCCGGGATCCGAAGATCGAGGCCTTTTTCCGCATCAACGCGCGAGAGAAAAAGGACGATCTTTTTTCCGTTGAGCTCGGGGTGCTGATCCCTGAAACCCCTGGAACGGTGGTGTTGCAGCTCCCGCAAATCTATGCCCAGCGGAGCAATGAACCGGGGCACGCTTATCCCGCAGGGTTGAACAGCCACGGCTTCTTCCCGGGAGGTGAAATGGACGGCCGCCGCGCCCTCTAGATTCCGCTTTTCAACTAAGAGCAGGTAGATGATCTTCTTAATGTAGCTCCTTTTTTGAAGAACGCGCTTCAAGTATTTGCGCTGCAGGAATTGCCGGTTCAGATACCTTCGCTTCAGTTCGAAGGTCACGGGGAGCCATCCTGTTTGATAAGCCCTCTTGAGCGGAACCGGATCAAGTATCCCGCACGGCCTCACGATATAAGGGAGTTTATATTTCCGGCAGTAAAAGGCCGCTGCGGTCGTAGGCCAGGTGAAAACGGAATGAATGTGAACCAAATCGAATCGCTTGACCTCGTTCTTAAGGGCGTTTGCCAGCGGAATCGAGAAACTGTAAAACCTCGGCTGCTGCACCCGGAAATACCGAACCTCAATGCCGTCCACGCTCACGGGACGATCCAACGGGACATCGAGATTGCCAATGTTGGTCGTGTAAATGGTAACCTCTTGCCCTTGCCTGGCGAGTGCCTGGCACATTCCCTTGACCGCTTGGCTGGGTCCTCCATAACGCGGCGCCAGGGCCGGGATGACATGCAGGACTTTCATAAAACCACGCGATGGAGCTCACACCATCTGAGCAGCACGTAGAGAGCCCAGGGCCGAGTCCAACCAACGCTTTGCGACTTTCTTTGAAAGGCCCTCCACACGCGGATAATCTCCCCCGGATCCAGCCCCAATGTCGCGATATTCGACGGTTTGCCGGCCAATACTCCTTCGATTTCCGCTTTGAGCCTCCCTCGCATCCATCGGTCGAAAGGGAACGTAAAGCCCATTTTTGGCCTGCGCCAGATCTCCTCCGGCAACAGGTCACCGACGGCATCCAACAAAAGAGGCTTGGAACGCTCGCCATCGAACTTCCATACCCCCGGCAGGCCGAGCACAAAAGAAATTACTTTCGTGTCTAAAAATGGCACCCTGACCTCCAACGCGTGGGCCATGCTCATACAGTCCGTATCTCTGAGCAGGGTGTTGGCCATGTATCCCTGAAGCTCGCGGAGGGAAACGACATTAATGGGATCTCCGTTCAGCGAAGGTTTGCAGACACCCATAGTAAACGACACGGCCATGTCTTTCATGAGATGCCGCGTCTCATCAGAAGAGAAGAGCTGTCGCGAGATTCTGTAAGCCGCCTCAGGGCTTCCATCGCCACCCACCATCTCCCAAAATTTTCGCTTCGAAACCGAGCCGTTGATCGCGACCCGGCCGGCGGCCGAAACGACTTTTCTTACCGCCCGCGGAACCCGGGAAATGGCCTCAAGACGCTTTGCCCTCCGAAAACTCGGATAGCCGGCGAATAGCTCATCTCCTCCGAGACCCGACAGCGCCACGGTCACACCCGCCTCCTTAACGCACTTGGATATGACGTATGTGTTGATCCCATCCATAGTAGGCTGGTCCATAGCGCCTAAGGCCTCGGGAAGGAGACCGGGGAGTTCTCCTTCTGACACGCGAATCTCGTGATGTTCCGTATTGAATTTTGTGGCCACGAGGCGGCTGTGGGAACTTTCTGAGAATTCCCGCTCATCGAATACGACACTAAAGGACTTCGGCCGGCCGGCACTCACCTCGCTCATCAATGCCACCAGGGCGCTCGAATCAATGCCCCCCGATAAGAACACCCCGAGCGGCACGTCACTGGCCAAGTGGAGGCGGACGGATTCTGCCAGCAGCTCTCGCAATGACTGAACGGCTCGATGGCGATCTACAAGGCCGGGAACCGGTGTCCCGGAAAATGCCTCGCCCGCATATGAACGCCTCTCGATCGAGATTCCCGTCGGTCCCGGCTCTACAATCATAGAATGGCCCGGCTCCAGAGATCGCACTCCCTGAACGATTGTCCAGGGTGCCTGGACCGAGCCACACTCGAGGTAAGAGGCCAAGCCTTCGAGGCTGAGACGCCTCGGAACCAACCCACTTGCCAGAAGCGCCGCGCAAGCGACAGAGACAATCTTTTCCCCACTTCTCGTAAGCCCTCAGGAGTACTTCGGTATCCGTTTGGGATCCCCAGCTCTTCCCGCCGCGGTCTAATTCCCCCCGGAGTTCCCGGTAATTATAGATTTCACCGTTATAGGTGATCCAATTCGTCTCTTTCGGGCCCCTCATAGGCTGATGGCCGGCTTCGCTGAGGTCCAAGATGGAAAGACGCGTGTGCGCCAGGAGGCCTTCGCCTCTTTTTCCTCTCACCGTGGTCAGCCCTTGATCGTCGGGTCCCCGGTGGACCAGACACTGCATCATCCGTACCGCGGCTTTTGCCTTGGAAGCCAGCTTGCCCTCGGCCCGATCCGCCGGCGAAGCCGAGGTTATGACCCCTGCAATTCCGCACATGGGACTAAGCCGCCGGAACTCTTCGCTTCGTGGCCTCCACAACCACCATCGACCCCAAGCGGCTCAAGATAGCTGAGGCCAGCCAGTCCGGGGCGTACTCCTCCATCTTTGCTTTCAATCGGCATCGCGGAATCGGAAAGAGCTCGGCCTTTAACCCTATAACCTCGACCGCAACTTGCTCATAATGTTTCTCAAACAAAGACTTGAGCTCCCTCTTGGTAAATATCCGCGCGTAAAAACCATCCGTGGCGGACATGTAAATCTCGTCGAGGCTCCGATGTAGAAGTTGTCCCAGAAAAATGCCGCGGATCAGCGCACAATGCAGATAGTAGACAAGGCTTGGACGGTAATAGACCATCACAACGACCCGCCCTCCCGGCCTGAGTACGCGTCTGATTTCGGCCAGGCACTTCTCTGTGGAGCTGCTGTGATGGATGACACCCCAGCTCCAAACCAAGTCGAAGGTATTGCTTTGAAACGGCAGCCTCTCGGCATCGGCCTGTTCGACGCGACCCGAAAGTCCGAAAAGCTTGAAGCGTTGCCGCGTCATCTCGATAGATCGAGAAGTGAGATCGATCGCTGTCAGCCGCGCCCCCGCCCGGACGAGCATCGCCGCATGCGTTCCCATTCCACACCCGACTTCCAGCACTTCCTTGCCAGCTACATGTTCACGCTTGAGAAAGCGGCCGAAGGGAGAGCCATCCGTGCCTTTGGCGTAGTATGCAGACTCAAGAAAGCGCCGATCCAGCTCTTCATACCACTCTCGAGTGCCCGGCTCGATGCGCAGAGTCCCTTCCCAATCGTACGTCATGGGATTCTCTTCCCACCAGTCCCGATTCAGGATCTGAGAAACCGGACGAGCGTTATCCATTTGTTTCTTGGGCGCAAACCGAACCATCTTTTACCAGAGGTTTGAGCGCTGAAAGAATCCGATCGTGAAATTGCTCAAAAGAGAAAACTTTTTGCACGCGTTTCAAACCCGCCCTTCCCATCTCCTCTCTCCGAGACGGATTCAACAACAGCCCGCTTATCGCGTCAGCCAAACCGGTCAAATCGTCCTGATCGACGAGCAACCCTGTCACCCCAGGCTCGATGACCTCTGTTGCCGCGTCGTGGATCGACCCTATGCAGGCAAGACCATGCTGCATGGCCTCGAGATATACGAGACCAAAACCCTCGCCTCGGCTGGGCATGGCAAACAAAGCGGTCCGCTGGTAAATAGCCTCCAGGGTGGCGTCGTTTACGTGACCGGTAATTAAGATACTGCTCCCCAAACCGCTCTCGCGTGCCCGCGCTTTGATTCCCTCCAAGTCATCACCCCGACCGACGATGACGAGCTGGGCATCGGGAACGCGAGCCTTGACGAACGGCCAGGCCTCGATCAACTGGCGGTGCCCTTTATGCCGTTCTTGAATTTCCATCCGACCAACGATCAATACGGAATGTTGCTGAACCTGCTTCAGCAGCTCGGTATCGACCTTACCCTGAGCGGGCCCGCCGGCGGAAGCCATCCAGTTTACAGCTCCGTTTGGCAAAAGAGCCAGGTGACAAACATCGATCGGCCCGATATCCGGATGAGCTCCCAGCACGCGCCGCGCCGTGTAGTTCGAATTCGCTATCCGCACAGCGGCGTTTTTCAACACTTGCTTGCGCTCCGCGCTTAAGGAATTCCATACCTCAACGCTGTGAAGGAAAATTCCGTAGGGCCGGAGATGCTGCCGGGGTACCAGCTTTTGGACCCTGGCCAAACCGACGTGGTTAAACATAATCCAGTCGACTTTGCCTCTTGTCTGATCGCCGACGA
>JACPFH010000436.1 GCA_016183075.1 Deltaproteobacteria bacterium
CTCAAAAAAGGAAGGCCTGCTTTTGGAGCGGAGCCGGGAACTCAAGGAGCTCGATGCAGGCATGCAAAAGCGCGTGACGGAGCTCGAGAGGCAACTGGAGGAGAAGCGGGCTGCGCTGGATGGCACGGATAGGGGGTTAAAGGAGAAGGAGGAAGGCTTTCAGGAAAAGATTCGGGCGTTGGAATCGCAATTGCATGAGAAAGAGGCGGAATTAGAGGTGGCGCGGCGGGAGTCGGGCCGGAGACCTGGAGAGCGGGAGGCCAAGGAAAACGAGCGGGCCATATCAACCAGGATCCTCGAGCTCGAAAATCAGCTCTCAAAAAAGGAAGGCCTGCTTTTGGAGCGGAGCCGGGAACTCAAGGAGCTCGATGCAGGCATGCAAAAGCGCGTGACGGAGCTCGAGAGGCAACTGGAAGAGAATAGGGCGGCACTGGACGGCAAGGATAAGGGTTTACAGGAGAGGGAGGAAGGCTTTCAGGAAAAGATTCGGGCGTTGGAATCGCAACTGCGCGAGAAAGAGGCGGAAGTGGAAGCGGCGCGGCAGGAGTCGGGCCGCAGGCTTGGAGAGCCGGAGCCCGCGGAGAACGAGCGGGCCGTACCGGCCAAGATCCTGGAGCTCGAAAATCAGCTCTCAAAAAAGGAAGGGTTGATCTTGGAGCGGACCCGGGAGCTTAAGGAACTACGGGCAGAAATGAAGGAGCGGGTTGAGGAGCTGGAGACCCGGCTGGAGCACAAGGATGAAGTTGGAAGTGAGGCCGAAGCCGGGAAAAAGCAGGGCAACGAGGATCTGGCCTTGAAAGTGCGCGAGATGGAGGACGCGCTGGCAATGAAGAATGAGTTGCTGGAGGCTAAGACGGGCGAGATCGCGGAACTCACAGCGAAAGCCCAGGAGCAAATCACGGATCTCGCCAGCGGCATCGAGAAGAGGGAAGAGCTGCTTCAGCTAAAAGATTTCACGGCAAAAGAGGTGGAGGAAAGTCTTAGGGCTAAGATCCGGGATCTGGAGCTTCAGCTCAAGGGAGAAAAAGAATCGAACGGGAATAGACAAGAAAAAGATCGCGACGACCAGGACGACGAGGGTAATCGGATCCTGAGCCTGGCTGACAGAGCCCAGCAACAGGAGACCGGGCGCACGAAAAAAGGGCGCGCCGCAGCTTATCGGCCCGGGTCCCAGTCACGCGGGGGCGAGCGATAAGCGTAACGAGCCTCCTTAGTTCTCAAAGCCGCTCTTCCAGCCAGTCCAGCATGAAAGGCACGTTGTGGGCCCAGTAGTCGTGGCTGCAGTGGATCGTGCCGCCAGCCAGCGGGTCGCTATAAATCTTCAACGTTTTGTCCCTGCTACCAATTGTCTCGAATAACCGTTTTGCGCCCTCCGGGTTCATCAGCCGATCATCGGCCCCGTGGGTGATCAGGGTGGGACACCTGATTCTCTGCGCGACTCCTTCCATGGTGAACGACTTTAGCCGCGCGCGGGCTTCAGCGTCGCTCACTCCCCCGAGCAAGCGTCTGACCGTCGGCTGGAGATGCTCGCAGAAGAGGTAAAGATCGTCGAGCACACTGTAGCACCCGCTCCAAGCAACAAGCGCCTTGACGCGAGGCTCGAAACCAGCCGCACGCGGCGCGTAGTAACCTGCCATGCTGATGCCCAGTAGGGCGATGCGCTCGGGGTCCACTTGTGGGCGCGACACCACGTAATCGATGCAAGCTTTGACGGGTATCTCGTAATCGGGACGCGTGGGGATTCCCTTGACGTATAACGATGAACCGCGTCCCGGGGTGTCGACCAACAGAAGCGCCCAGCCCCGCTCCAGGACCTGGCGGCCGCTAAAAAAGATTTCCTCCGCGTACGCGTCTGCTCCGCCGACCAGAAACACCGCCGGCCACCGGCCGGGGCCCGGGTGGATCGGATGACAGAAATACCCTTCGTATTCTTCATTTCCACAGCGAACGGTTATGACTTCTATGGGCGGAGAATGAAGCGCCGCTCCGGCACGAAAGTTCCGCTGTGCCCGGACAAAACGTTCGGTCCTCGTGGCGCCTTCTTGCGCCGAGAGAAAGACGTCGGACATCCGGAAGTACTGGTTGGCGTGGAAAAAGTTCTGCGCGGCGGTGCGCTTGTGCCCGGCGGCGAGTTCGCGCTTTGCCTTGGCTTCCATGGAATCGGCCAAGGCGAGCCACGCGCGCTCCCATCCTTTCTTGTCGCCTGGTTCGATGTCGCGGCAGACGCGGGCGATGTCGAAGACATCCCCTCCTCCTTGCTGCGCTTCGGCAACGAGTCTTAACGTTTGCGACTCGAAGGAATGCTTGGGATTAAGAAAATCGAGCATGGCTCCTCCTCGATAAAACGTTGCTCATGCGGGGGCCGGCCCGTTTCAACTGGATCGCAGGTTTCGCAATCCCGATTTGGGCCGGTCACTCGGCTCAACGGCGCATGGACGAAGAACTGTTGATCGTCGCGTGCAGATTTTTGGCGAAATCGACCGCCGCTTGCATGCTCATGCCGTATCCGGAGCGAGCGTATTCCTTGACTGCCAGGAGTGCGGGCAGCGGGTATTCTTGCAGGCGCGCGATCAGGCCGGCCACGTCAGCAGCGAGACCTTCCGCAGCTACGACCTTGCTTACCAAACCGAAGGTGAGAGCCATGCGCGCGTCGATTTCCTCGGTCGAGTATACGAGGTACATGAGTTCTTTGCGGGGCACGCGATCGATCAGTGCCGACATGGCTATGGTCGGCATGATCCGATGCCCCATTTCCGGGAGTTGAAACCGGGCCTTCTCGCTGGCGATCGTGATATCGCAAAGAGCCGCCAGCGCGCAGCCGAAGCCGATGGCTCTGCCCTGAACGATGCCGATGATCGGTGCCTTCGAGCGCCTAAAAGCGTCGTAGACGTTGAAGATGACCTCCACGTTCCCACGCAGTTCGTAGGCTTCGGGGGGCGAAGCCCGCTCGCCCCTGGTCTCGCGTCCCAAGCAGAAATCTTCTCCGGCACCCCTGAAAACCAGCAGTCGAGACTCCTTTGCGGCCTCGTCGATCATCGCAGCGAGTTGGCCCGCCATCGAATCGCTAACCCGGTTGCCGATTTCAGGGCGGTTTAGCGTCAGGGTCGTGATATCGCCGTCCCGCGTTCTGAGTATAACGTCCGCCATCTTTTGCTCCTCCTTATCCTATACCTAATACAAACGTCTTACTTGGGGTTACGTTCCTCGGGGGCGTCTCTTCCGGCCGCAGCCGATGGGTTTGTGCCATGAGCCGTACCGTTTGTAATCGGACGTCCGCGGCCTCCAGCCACGCCCCCTGCGGAACCCTTAATCGGACTTGCGCACAGACCTATGTAACATTCGTAAAGACGTTTGTATTAGGTCGCCGCCCGCGGCAGTCCTTCGCTTCTTTCCAGGCGCGCACGGAGCCGCGGATAGAAGTGCAGCGGGTTGTCGAAAAAGATCTTGCGCTTTAGTTCCTCGTCGATATCCTTTCTATCGATCAGCGTCGGGATGTCGCTGCTGAAGTCCCTCTGGTCCCGCTCGTGGGGATAGTCGGATGCCCAGATGAGCGCCTCGGTGCCCAAGACCTTGGCCGCCAGCGGGAGCGCGGTCTCCCCGACTTCCGCCGCGAAGAAAATGTTTCCACGGCGAAGGTATTCGCTGGGCTTAAGTTTGCATCGGGGCGAGTACTGACCCTTCCGTTCCTGCTCCTCATCCATGCGATCCATCATGTAGGGCACCCAGCCGACGCCGCATTCGAGGCAGCCGTAGCGGAGCTTGGGAAACAGTTCAAAAACCCCCTCGAAGATCATGCTCACCAGTTGGCGCATCTGCGCGAACGGATGCTCAAG
>JACPFH010000464.1 GCA_016183075.1 Deltaproteobacteria bacterium
CCGCGCCCTGGTCTATGAACCGGCGGTCATCCTGATGGACGAGCCTTTCGGCCCGCTGGACGCGCAAACGCGCATGATCCTTCAAGACGAGCTCTTGAAGATCTGGGAGCAAAAGCGCCAGACCATCGTCTTCGTGACCCATGACCTGGTCGAGGCGGTAGCCCTGGCGGACCGCGTGGCCATCGTCACGCACCGGCCTGGCAGGATCAAAGATATCCTCAAAGTGCCCATGGACCGCCCGCGAAACATTTTCGAAATTCATCGCCAGAAGGGATTCGATGAGGCCTACGGACGGTTGTGGAACATCTTCCGGCATGAGCTCAAGATCCGGCTGGATCAGGGTCAAAGTCTTGACTCGCAAAAACCTAGCCGATAGATAAAGGAAGGATTACTCATGGCGGACTCCAATAGCGCAGGTAGCCCGGAGATAAGCCGTCCCTATCGAACACGGAGCCTATGGGTCAATCTCGTGAGGCTCGGGGTGATCGGCGGCTTTTTTCTCCTATGGGAGGTCGCCTCGGGAAGATGGATCGAACCTTTCCTGATCAGCAGCCCGAGCCGTATTTTCACATCCCTTATCGACAACATTCAATCCGGCACTTTGATGGAACATTCATGGGTTACCTTCAAAGAGATCGGCATCGGGTTCCCGCTGGGAGCGGTCTCCGGCATCGCCACCGGCTATCTGTTCGGCCGCAGCCGCGCCCTGGCAGAGATCTTCGAGCCCATTATCATGGCCATCTATGGCATCCCGCGGACCGCTCTGGCGCCGCTCTTCATCGTTTGGCTGGGCATCGGCATCTGGTCCAAGGTCGGCGTGGTTTTTTTGCTCACCTTCTTTTTGAATTTTTTCAACACCTATGCTGGAATGAAGCAGATGGACCAGGAATATATCGACCTTGCGCGCCTCATGGGCGCCAGCAAATGGAAACTCACCTTCCGGGTGATTTTCCCCGCGGTATCGCCCTATATCCTGCTGGGCGTTAAGACCAGCATCCCCTTCGCGGTCATCGGGGCGATTGTCGGAGAGTTCATCGCCGCCACCGAAGGAATCGGCTTTTTCATCCGGCTATCGGCCGGAGTTTTCAAAACCGCCGACGTCTTTGTCGGAATCATCGTCCTCATGTGCATGGTCATCGTCATGAATAAGATCGCCGATCTCGTCGAGAGGCGAGTGCTTCAGTGGCAGACGCAAACCGAGCACGTGCAGATTCAAGGTTAGAAGGGAGGTTCTAAGATGGAAAAGAGACCGATCTCAAGCAAAGGATTGGCCGCCGGGCTGGCGCTCCTGCTGGTGAGTGTCTTCGGGATGACCTCCCCCGCTCGGGCACAGAAAGAATTGCCCGAGGTCACCATCGCGACTGCTGTCCCCAACTTCGCCTTTGCAGCCATATGGGTAGCGGAGCAGTTGCACTACTTCGAAAAAGAAGGCGTGCGCGCGAAGGTTACCGTGGCCGGGGGCGGCTCGCCGTGTCAAGCCGGGGTTGTGTGTCGCTCGCTGAACTTCTGCGCTTCGTCTTCGGAAGGGCTGGTCCTGGCCCGGCTCGAGGGAGCCCCGCTCATGGCCATCCAGGCTCACAACAGCAACCTGACCCTGAGCGTGGCCGCCCGCAAGGATCTTGTGGAGAAGGCGAAACTCACCAGGGAAAGCCCGCTGAAAGAGAGGCTCAAGTTCCTGACGACGCTGGGACCGATCGGCGCGACAAGCCCCGGCGCGGCCTCCGAACAGATCGTTAGATTCCTGGTAAAAAAAGCCGCCGGCAACCCGGAAAAATTAAAATTCGTTTACCTGGGAGGCACAGAGCTTCCGGCCGCGCTCATGAACGGCGTCGTTGACGCGTTCGCGCTATCGCCCCCTTCGGCCGAGGTCACGGAAGCCGCAGGCAAAGGCTATGTGCTGATCCCAGTCGGGCGCGGCGAGGTACCGGAGCTCACCAACTACCCATATGAAGTCCTCATGGTCCGACCGGACTGGGCCGAGCAGAACCCAAAGCTCGCCCAAGCCGTTGCCCGGGCGATTTCGCGCGGCGGCGCTCTTTTCCACACGAATCCCGAAGCCGCGAAGGCGGCGCTTCGAGGCCACCGCTTTTCCGACCCAAAGAGACTTAGCGACGAGGTCTTTGACC
>JACPFH010000458.1 GCA_016183075.1 Deltaproteobacteria bacterium
GAAAAGATAGATAGGGCAGTTGATCTCGCCTGTGCGCTCAAGCGGGCTTGGTTTCCCCATCGGGATGCCACCGCCGTAATAAGCCACCGTCGCCTTAACGTCCTTATTGTGATGCGCCGCAGAGAGGTAGGTGAACCTCCCTCCCATGCAAAAGCCGGTGACGCCGATGGCTCCCTCCTTAACATAGCCTTGAGACTTCAAGTGAGAGATCACCGCACCTACATCCGCCATAACTTTAGGACCCTGCAACTTATTCATCAAGCCAATGGCTTTCTGGAGTTCCTTGTAAGCAGCGAGGCGCTCCGGCTCCCGGTGATAAAGATCCGGCGCGCCGGCGACATAACCTTCCCGCACGATCAGCTCGGCCACGTCCTTGATGTGGCCGTTTAGGCCGAAAGCCTCCATCAAGACGATGATTCCCGGACGGGGCGCTCCATCCTTGGGCCGCGCCTCATAGACGTCCATCTTGCCGTCCGGCGTGTCGAGCTGAAGCATCGAAGCCGTAATGTCCATACCCGCCTCCTTTTTTCCCCGAGAGATCCTAACGATAGCGAAAGTGTCCTCTGTCTACCAGATTTTTCCCGGGTGGTCTATACCCGGAGCGACGAAATGGCTCAGCAAAAAATCCTTGTCTTTTGAGTTGCCATTCAATATAAGAAGATGAAGCGGGCGTAAAAGGCGGAACCCATGGCTGCAAACACTGCGAAGAAAAGACGAACCGGCGGCAATGTCGCTGTTCCCGCCAACGGCTTCACCGAAATGAAGGACGTCATAAGCCAGATGGAGTCCTTTATCACGGAGGCGGAAGCGTTGGCGACGATGGAGATCCGCCGGATCGAGGAGATCAAAGAATCCGTAAAGGCCTCGCTGGCTCGCCTCGCCGCTCTGTTCAGGGAGAGGGAGGAAATCCTCCTCACCAAAGAAAGGACCACGAAAGAGCTCGAAGAAAATCTCTTCGGCAAGATCCGCGAGCTGGAAAAGCAGTTGGGGGAAAAGGAAATGCTACTCCAGACGCGCGAGGAGGCGCTGAAGGCCATTAATGTCAGACCAGCCCCGCTAACCGCGCCCCCGAAGGGAACCCCTTCGCCACTCCCCGAGAGGGCCCCGACCATCAGAGACCTCGAGGAAACCATCAGAGACCTCGAGGAAGAGCTGATCGAGGAGCCGCAAGCGGGAAGGCGAGATGGAGAAACCGAGGCGAGTGGAGAGCGGGCGGAAGGTGCGATAGAACCCAAAGGTGGCAGGCCTACGGCGCGTGAACTGGATACCCGAGCGGCAAAGACGGATAAAGGCGAGGCGGAAATCAAAGGTTCGCGCCTGGTCGCTTTACTGGGACCCATCAAGCGCAAAAGCTAGTGGTTTTTTTCGCGTTCACTATGCTCAAAGGAAAGTTTATGGCTGCGCCCAATTTCAAGAGAACCCTCAGGGACAAAAAACCCTTCAGCCTGGCCGTGGACCTCGCCTTCCTTTACCCGAGCGAAGGACACAGCCGAGTCTACGATGAGGTTCTCGCGGCGATCGATCGCCGCGAGGGGCTCATTTGTTTGACCGGCGATCCGGGTACGGGCAAAACCGTCATTTGTCGCCGCCTGCTGGAGGAACTCAGCGACGATTACAACGTCGTCCTGGTCAATACCCCGCCGAAAACCCCCGATGAGATGACCCAAACCCTCGACGACACCTTCGCCGAGATGAACGGGGATACCAAGATTCCGGTGGCGATCTTCGACGAAGCCCAGCACTTCGATGATCACTGCCTCGATCACGTAGAGTTCTTGACGAACCTGGAGAAGAACGGGGGAAAGCTTTTGCAGATCGTCCTGGTCGGTCAACCGGAGCTCGCCGAAACCCTCAGCCAAAGGCGTTTCAGCCAGCTGGAGCAGCGCATCGGCGCGAAGCTCAAGCTGGGCACGTTAAAGAAAAAGGAGATCCTGGCCTATTTGAGTCACCGGCTAACGGTCGCCGGGCTCGGGGAGGAACTTCGGTTTAGTCGGGGCGCTGCGAACTATTTCTTCAAGCGAACACAGGGCGTTCCCCGCCTGATCAACCGGATTGCTAACATCGCCGTAGAGCAAGCCCTCGAGAGGAAAAAGCACAAGATCGGGGCCGCAATCGTCAAACGTGCGGAAGGCAAGGTGAACGCTGCCCGGGGGGATTGGATCGAGGAACGAAAACCCGCGGTCAACGCGCCTCGGCTTGCGGCGCTGCTTGCCGTGCTTGTTTTGTTGACCGGAGCCTACGTGTATCAGAATCCTGAGTGGCGGGATTGGCTCATGAGAGTAAGACGCGCGGAAACCCAGGCCGTGACCGGGCCGTCCCGGATTGCGCTCACGGTCGGCACGTTCCTAAAAAAAACCGAGGCGGATGAAATGCAGGAAAAGCTCGCGATCGAAGGGTTTCCCGCGATGGTGCTGAGTAAAGACCTCGGCGACGGGTGGACGCTTTACCAGGTCAGGCTGACCGGTAGCTATTCCCCGGCCGAAGCGGAAAGCGAGATGGATAAGCTGCGTAGCATCGGCATCCAGACCGCCGACAAAATTCCCGTCGGTTCCCGTAGCGCCCATTGATAGTCGCTCGCTGCGCCACCGCCCCGCGCGCGCCTGCGGCGCAAACGAGAATGCGCGGGCTGAGACCATCAAACCCGGCGTTTAGTTACATGGATATAACGGCAAAGAAAGGCCACAAAAAGAGTCCCAAGGCAGCATACCGGAAAAGAAAATCCGACACGAAAAAGAGCGTCGAAGCGGAAAAAAGCCTCGGCGAGGTGATGGCCCTCGTCGCCCGGCTGCGTGCGAAAGACGGTTGCCCCTGGGACCGAGAACAGACGCACCTTTCCTTGAAACCAGCCCTCCTCGAAGAAGCTTACGAACTTCTCGAAGCAATCGAGAAAGGGGACCCGAAAGAACTCGCCGGGGAGCTGGGCGATCTGCTTCTGCAGGTCGTTTTTCACTGCCAGATCGCCGCCGAAGCGCGACGCTTCACCCTCCGTGACGTGATCCTCGGCCTCAAAGACAAGCTCATCCGACGCCACCCACACGTCTTCGCCGAGCCGAGGCTGACCGACACAACCGCCGTGCTGCGCCAGCGGGCCAGCATCAAAGCGAAAGAGAACAAACCTGCCAAGCACGCTTCCACCTCCCTCGGAGATCTCCCGCGAGCCATGCCCGCGCTCGCCCGGGCCCAGCGGATCACCGAGCGTGAC
>JACPFH010000449.1 GCA_016183075.1 Deltaproteobacteria bacterium
AAATTTTCAGCCTTGTGGAGCGAGAAGTTTTGCTGCCCTCCGCGCTCGTTTTCTGTTTCAATCTTTCTCTTCCCGCCGTCACGCGCTTTGTGGTCCTTTACGCGCGTGAAATCGGGATCGGCAACCTTGGACTGTATTTTGTCGTGAGCGGGACGACGTGCCTTCTCTCCAGGCCCCTGCTCGGCCGCGTCTCCGATAGGGTCGGGCGCGGCCCCTCCCTCGCAGCGGGCTTTGCGCTCCAGATCGTCGCATTATGTATGCTGCCCGCAGTCTCCAGCCTCGCGGGACTGCTGGTCTCAGGGATCTTCTATATGCTCGGCTTTGCTATCGGCAGCTCGACGACGCTCGCGCTCGCCGTGGAGCGGGCCAACCCTCAACGCCGGGGAAGGGCGATGGCTACGTTTTCCAGCGCATTTCCTCTAAGCTCCGGGGTCGGCGCCCTGCTCACCGGCAGCCTCGTGCAATTCGCGGGATACCTGTGGATGTTTCTGATCATAGCGGCGTTGATGGCCTCAGGACTTGCGCTCGTGCTCGCCGTCTGGTCCAGTTTGAAGTAAAGCAACGACTGCTCCTCACCCTTCGCATCGATCACGCGGCACAACTGCTTCCAGCGGGATATCGGGAAACCCGGCTTGAACTCGCGCGGATAGAGCGATAGAGAGACGAGCCGGGGACGAGAAAAGTGTTGGCTCTCATCGAATTCTAGGATAAAAGAACGTGGATACTCGCACAACACTGCGCCCGCAGAATTCAATCTGCGCAGGCGCAAAGGAGAGACCATATGTTTAAGGCAAAAACACATCTGACCTTTGCTATTCTGTTTGCGGTCGGCGCATGGGTGACACCCGCCACGGCTCAAGAGTCCTTCTTTAAAGGGAAGACGATGCGCATCGTTGTGGGCTTCTCCGCCGGGGGCGGCTTCGACAACTATTCCCGGGCGATCGCGCGGCACATGGGCAAACATATTCCCGGTAATCCGACGGTCATTGTGGAAAATATGACGGGAGCCGGAAGTATTGCCGCAGCCAATTACCTTTACAGGATCGCGAAACCGGACGGTCTCACGATCGGCAACTTCCACGGCTTCCAGATTTTGAACCAGGTTTTGGGGGCTCCTGGGATTGAATTTGACGCGCGCAAGTTCGAATGGCTCGGGGTGCCCGTACAGGACACCGGCGCCTGCGCTGTAACCAGAGCGAGCGGCATTACCAACCTCGAACAGTGGAAGGCGGCAAAAACGCCGGTGAAGCTCGGCGGCGTGGCGCCGGGAGATGCCTCCTATGGCATGGCCAGAGTCCTCAAAGAGGTCCTTGGCCTACCGGTTCAGCCGATCCCCGGGTATAAAGGGACCGCCGAGATTCGGCTCGCGGCCGAGAGCGGCGAGCTTGCAGGCGGTTGCTGGCAGTGGGAATCGATGAAGGTCATCTGGCGCAAGGCACTGGACGCCGGGGATGTCCGCGTAGTGATTCAGCTAGTTCCCAAGCCTCATCCGGAGCTTCTCAAGGTCCCGCTGGCCGTTAGCCTGGCAAAAAGCGAGGAGTCTCGCCTATTACTCCAGGCGGCGGTTCACGATCCAAACTCCATCACCCGGCCGTACTCCCTGGCCCCGGGCACACCCAAGGAGCGCGTCAAACTTCTGCAGAAGGCCTTTATGGATACCATGAGGGATCCGGAGTTTCTTGCTGACGCGAAAAAGTCCAAGATGGATATCGACCCGGCACCCGGGGAAGAGGTGGAAAAGACTGTGGCCAGGTTCTTCAAACTCGATCCGGCTCTGGTCGCCAAGCTGCGAGAGATTCTCAAATAAAAGAGGAGTCTGGCGTCCATTAGCAACTGAAGGCTTGAGGCACGAATAAAACGAAACTGTCCTCTACCTCACGAGCGTCTCGCGCCCGACCGCGGCGAGCAGGCCTGCCGACAACACGAGCAACGGCGCGTAAGCCAGGAACGGCACACCCGGGTTAAAGGCGTTCGCCAGAAGCCCGCCCACAAGCGGGGCGCACACGCCGCCTATCTCAGCCACTGTCCGGCGCGCCGCCTGCAGCCGCCCTCGAGCGCTCGGCGGCGCTATGTCATAGGTCGACGTTGCGAGCGAGCCTAGAGAAAGCCCGTTGGCTATCCCTACGAGCGATACGAGGACGGCGAGCTGGATGAAGCTGTTTGAAAACGGGATGAGCATGAACGCCAACGCAGGAATACCCGTGCTGGGGACAGTGGCCCACTTTCTGCCCACCTTGTCGATGATGAAGCCCGCGGGCAAAATCATGGCGAACACAAATGCGCCCGAGATGCTGAACAGAAGGCCTACTTCCGTAGGCGTAAAGCCCAGGTAAGTGCCCGCATATAACGGGAGCATGCTTTGCATCGTGCTGCGGTGCATGAAGCTGGTCACGGTGGCAAAGACGAGCATCGCATAGGTCGCACGCAGGTCCGGCTGGATCTGCTTGAATAGGCCCGCCAGTCCGCGCAGCCACTGAAGTAACGACGCAAGGCCCCG
>JACPFH010000450.1 GCA_016183075.1 Deltaproteobacteria bacterium
GTTGCCAAGAATAG
Source organism: Deltaproteobacteria bacterium (assembly GCA_016183075.1). GTDB lineage: Bacteria > Desulfobacterota > Binatia > UBA9968 > UBA9968 > 2-12-FULL-57-22. Next base: position 15 of record JACPFH010000450.1, read on the forward strand.
CGGCGGCGACGACGCAAAGCTGGCGGCGGCACGGCGGTTGGGGATTCCGATGGTGTTGGTGGAACGGCCGGCTTTGCCGGATGGCGAGCGGGCCGGCACGGTAGAGGAAGCCGTGGCATGGCTTCGTAGGTTGGGCCAAGCGTAAGCGCGGCCCAACACCCTGCGCCACGGCTGTTGGGTCGCGCTTACGCTTGGCCCAACCTACGGGTTACGCCTTCCGCTCCGGGCGCAGCACGTGCACGTGCTGGGGGTCGTACAGCGCGCTGTCGCGGAAGCCGTGCGCGTCGAGCACGCGGCCGACCAGGACCAGCGCGGTGCGCGCTTATACTTCCGTCAGTAAGCCGAAAAGCGTGCGCCAGATCCAGGTCCGCAACCACAACCGGCTTCTTTGGACCTTCGATGGGACCATCGGTGGCAAGACCGGGTATACGCTTGCGGCGCAGAAAACTTTTGTCGGCGCGGTCTCTCGCAATGGGTCGACGCTGATCGTCTCCCTTCTCGGCTCGCGCGATCTATGGGGAGATGCGCGAAGGCTTCTCGACTACGGATTCGAAAATCACCACGCGCTCGACGGACAGCTCATCCTGAGCAAGGCCAAGCCCTCGCCCCCGCTTCTTTCGTGGCAAGAAGAAAAACAGATTCGCTCCGCGAGCGGCTATCTCCTGCAAGTGGCCTCTTTTCGCGAGCTGGATCGGGCCGAAGCCCTGCACAGGGCAATCCTGGAAGCAGGGCAGGCAGTCTATTTGGAGCGAGCCATTCTCAATAGCGGCGAGGTTACCTTCAGGGTCAGGGCCGGGCCCTACCACGAACTAACCGACGCCCAGAATGCCGCCAGGGAGATCGAGAGCAGGAGCGGCCTCAGGCCGATCATCATACCCGCTGACGGCGCCGGGAAGCCAAGCTGATACGTCGACAGCTTGCTCCCCCGCATTGTCAGATCTCCACCACCATCCCGTCTTCTGCTATTTCGACGTCTAGCTCGCCCGATCGGGCCAACATCTCCTCGCCCAGGTGGGTCAAGATAAGTCTTTTGCATCCGAGCCGGATCCGGTTCTCTACGATTTGTCGATAGCTCATATGGTTGGGAGCGTCGCGATCGAAAAAACAGCACTCGCACAGAAAGAGGTCTACCCCTTCGGAATGAACACCCTGGAAGCGGATCTTTAATCCCAAAGAAATTTCCCTTACCTGGTGGGGCACGCGAAAAGGGAAGACTTCGATTCCCTCGATCCCCGCCTCGCGGTCGGGCTCCAATAAACGGAAACGGGTCGGGGGCAGCTCCCTGGGCTCGGCGGGATCACCGAACATGAGCTGAAACAGGGCGCGCGACCGCTCCTCGGTGCCCGGCGGACCTGCCACAACCAGTGGTTCGGCCCTTGGGTTTGCGTAAAGGGCGTCGAGAAAAAAAAACGGCAAGCCACCGAAGTGGTCGCCGTGCAGGTGGCTTAGAAAAACGCTGTCGAGCGCGCGCGGGTCAAAGCCTGCCCGTTTCATTGCAACCAGCGTGGTCGGGCCGCAGTCCAAAAGAAAGAGACGATCTTCGGCCTCGACGAGGTAGCCGCTGTTGTTTCGGCCCCCGCTCCCGAAGGCGTCCCCGCAACCGAGAATGTGGAGTTTCATGGTTCGAGTTTCCTCACCATGACCCTGAGCCCTGTCGAAGGGTCATCGCTACGCCAGCAGCGCCGCCATTAGTCCCGACAAGACGATGCCATCAAACGTCCCGGCGCCGCCAATGCTGGCCATCCCGGTCGGTATCGTTTTGATCTCCGCCAGGTGGAGAAGATCTGCGCCGACCAGCGGTCCTACCACACCGGCCACAAAGGCAATCGGAGGGGCGAAGTCCGGCATCAGCACGACGCTCGGAATGGCCGCCAGCAAGGGTGGGATCAACGCCGGCATCGCAATCCCGACGCCGGGAAGCGGTTGGGCCAGACGGTAGCACACGCCAATGCTGAGCAGCGAGACGCCGATCGTGACCAGGACCGCTCCCGGACCCTGAGCGATGATACGCGCGCACTGATAGAGCGCGATCGCGCACGGGATCACGCACCCGCCGACGTTGACCGCGAGCGTGGTGTAACCGCGAACCACGCGCAGGCGCGGCAGCATCCGCCCAAAACCGAACAACACCAGCGGATCAACGACATAATCATCCGCGCGGGGGATGCGCTTAAACGGTATATTAACCGAACCGCCGAAAATGATGCCCACGAGAGCCAGGAAAGCGACCCCGGGGGCAAGGCCGAGCTTACTCAGAGCCGCGAGCATCACGTGCGCGAAAAAGAGCGGCAGAAGTAACAAAAAGCCGACGATGGCAATGAGGGGCAGGCAACCCGGAGAAAAGCGGATCATAGACGCACGCTTAATAGCGTTGGAGCGCAAATATTTTCGGCGATCCTTTTCGCGCCATCACAGCATGGCAGGCCGAATCTTTCAACCCGAAAGCGCGAACAAATGGTTGCTTTTTTGTGCCTGCAGGTCTAGACTTTTTGTCGTGTTAAGCGAGAAAAGGCCCTTCTTTACGCGCTATACGACGAGCCTGTGGATCCGCTTTCTGCGCTTTAATCTCCTTTCTCACAAGCGCCTGGAGGATAACCTCGGGAAGCTCGATCTTACCCCGCCGCAGTTCTATGTCCTGGCCACCATCGGTTATGCGGGAGGTCTTCCCTTTAGCGAGATCGGCGAGAAGATGATGGTGACGGTCAGCAACTTGACCGGCATCGTAGACCGGCTCGAGGAAAAAGGGTTGGTGGTTCGCGATCGAGATGTTCGCGACCGGCGCGTCGTGCGCGTGCGCCTGACCGAGAAAGGCACCAAACTCTACCGCACCACGATCCCTTTTTTCGAGAAGAGCATCGCCGAATTCTTCTCCCCCCTGAGCAAAGCCCAGCAAAAAGAACTAGCCGCGCTGCTGCGCAAATTGATTCGCGTTTCCTGGAGTGAAAAGGCAGCCTGATCGATTGCGCAAGCAGGATTGACAACATATATTTAACCTGTATAAGGTTGATGCTTCAACTATCTGCTAGCGCAGGCGAAGGACCACCGGGCAACGGCAGCGGAAAAATTCCCGCATTGCGGCCAGGATGCAAAAAGAGCCTCACTTCACGCCCGCCAAGATGCTTTCCCTGCTCGGGGTAAAGCCGGGCTCGCTTGCCCCCGTCGCGCTCATCCCGGGACCCAGGGAACGGAGCCGGATGCTGCTTGAGATTCTCGACGGTCCCCAGCGCGACTTCGCGTTTTTAGACTATGAGATGCACACCGGCTCCTATCAAGGTAGAAGAGTTACCGTGGGCAACGGCGGCCGCTACGCTCCGGATACGGCGATCACAACCGAGATTCTCTGTGCCGGGGGTGTCCAGTCGCTCATCCGGATCGGCAGTTGTGGCGCCCTGCAGGAGCAAATCAAAATCGGCGATCTCATCATCGTAGCCGGAGCCCTTCGCGGCGAAGGCACGTCCGCGCATTATGTCCCAGAAAACTTCTCCACGACCTCACATCCCGACATCGTGCGCGCGCTTACCGCGGCGGCTGAAGCCCTCAAGGTCCGCTACCATGTCGGCCGGGTGTATACTACCGATGCTTTGTTTCAGGAGACTCCCGAGCTCATCGCCGAGCTGGAGCAGCAGGGAGTGTCGGGGATCGACATGGTCACCTCGGCTTTTCTCACCATCGCTCAGGTTCGGGGCAAAAAAGCCGGGGCCATCCTGGCCGTTTCCGACGAATGCCTGAACGGCAAAATGGGTTTTCGCGACCCCGTCTTCCAAGCCGCCGAGGAAAAAATGGTTGAAGTAGCGCTCAAGGCCGTCCACCTCCTGGAACCGCCACGATGATGCCCGAGCACAGCCCGCTTTTTACCCCCGCGCTTTGGGAGGGAAGCTGCTTTAAGATTCTGGATGAAACCCTCCTGCCCTGGAAAGTCGAGTACCTGACCGTGAACGAGCCGCGGGAGGCCGTGCAGGCGGTAAAGGAGATGAAAACGCGGGCCTTCGGCCAGGTGCTAACCTTCATCTATGCCGCGGCGCTCGTCGGCAAGGAACTGAGGGAGAATAATCCCAAGGTGCTCAGGGAGCGCCTTGACCAACTCACCGAGCAGTTTGCGCAGGCGCGCCCGACCTTCGATTTTCGCGGTCTAAGCCGCTTTTACTCCGCATGGTTGCGCGACGTTCCCGCGGGAACGGAGCTGGGGAGCTGGGTAGTCGCCAAAGCCGTGGAGACAGCGGCACAATTCGTGGCGGCGCGGACCGAGCGAGCGCGCCGTGCCGCCGAGCTTTTGCCCAGCCCTTGTCGCCTGCTTACCCACTGCAACATTAGCGGTGAGCTCGTCGCAGTCGGCAGGGCCTGCAGGGAAATGGGTAAGGAGCTTTACGTCACGGCCACAGAAACGCGCCCCTACTTGCAGGGTTCTCGACTGACTGCATGGGAAGTCGCGCGAGCCGGCATCAAGGTCTCCGTGATTCCCGATTGCGCCATCGCGCAAGTAATGGCCATAGGAAAAATCGATGCCGTGCTCGTGGGCGCCGACCGCTGCGCGCAAAACGGCGACATCGTTAACAAGGTCGGCACTTACCCCTTGGCGCTCGCCGCAAAAGCTTACGGCGTCCCGTTTCTTGCCCTCGTGCAGGACCCCGGCACGCTCGTGAGCGGCAGCGACGTGCCGATCGAGGAGCGGCCGGCCGGCGAGCTTCTTACCTTTCGCGGGCGCCCCGTTGCCCCCGACGGCGTGGGCGCGCTCTACCCTGCCTTCGACCTCACTCCGGCATCCTTGATCTCGCACTTGGTTGGCTTCGATGGCGCCTTCACGCCGGAAGATTTCCGACAGAGGTTTAAGGCGCCGCCTGCGGCGGAAAGAAGTAGCCAGGCTGAGGAGCAGAGGCTCCCTTTACTGTATGGCGTGCCGAAACCGAGCGGTTACTCATATCTCGCCCACGGCCTCAAGGCCGGCAAGATCGATACCGTGCTCGTCCCCGAGATGCGACCCGAGCTTCGGGGAGCCCAAGTGGTGACTCATGAGCTTCTCAGGCTCGGCATCCGGCCCACCCTGATTTCGGACAATATGATGGGGACATTTTTCTTCCGGGGGCGAATCGAGCGGCTCTATCTTTTCTGCCTCGGCTTCACACCCAAGGGGCCGGAGGGGATCTGTGGCAGCCTGCTCGCTGCCCATTTGGCGCGGGCCCATCGCGTTCCGGTTGAGTTGCTGGAGTCCGAGGGAGCCGAGGCGGTCCCACTGGACAGCGACGTCGCTACCTTCTTGGGCGAACGGGTGATCCCGGAAGGCGTTGCCGTCCGTGCGATCGAAAAGGAGGTGATTCCCTGGGCTCTGCTCACGGAGCAGCAGGCGGGAGGGCTGTGACAATTCGCAATTCGCAATTCGCAATTCGAGACATGGTCCGTTGGGGAAAGCTTCTCTTCGAGCGACGGCTGATCAGCGGATGGGGCGGTAACCTGAGCTGTCGCCTGGGCAAGGACCGCTTTCTCATCACCGGTCAGCATGCCCCGCTGGGTTTCCTTACAGCCAGGGATCTCGTCGAGATCGACCGGACGGGACGACCCGTAAAGAAAACTCAGCAAGCCTCCAGCGAGACCCGCGTCCATCTGGCAGTCTACAACGGGACAGAGGCCAGAGCGATCATCCACGCCCACCCGCCGATGGTTTTAAGCTTCTCTCTCGCTCACTCCAGCTTCATCCCTTTGAGCTTCGAGGAAAAGTACACGCTCGGGGAGGTGCCCGTTGTCCCGCAGGAAACCCCTACGGTCACCGATACCGAAAGCGTCGTCAAAGAGCTCCGGCTCCGCCCTGTTGTCATTCTCCGGGGCCACGGCACAGTCGCCGTGGGAAAAGACCTCCGGGAGGCCTTCTTGCTAACCGACCTGCTCGAAGAAGCGGTCCGTTGCCAGTATTTCCAAAACCTGAAACCAAATAGTCACGGTCCTTCGGCTGAGCCCCCGCCCAAACCGAAGACGGAAAAGGCCGCCGGTCCCAATGCGGCCTACGCCCTTTTCTCCCGCGAGCACATACGGGCGCTGGTCGAAAGCGCCAACAGCGATCCTCAGTTCCAAAGCGCGGGAAGGGAAAGCGGATTGACGACGTCGCTCACGCTCCATCTGGAGGACACCGATACCCCCTGGACTGTCCACTTTGACGAAGGACGGATCACGCGATCGGAACGGGGAGGGGAGGGGGAATTCGTCATCAGCGGAAAACGAGAATGGTGGGAGGCGATCTTTCAGCGGCGCATCGACCCCTTTTTAGCCACACAACAAGGGAAACTCAGGCTCAAGCGCGGCGAGTTGTGGCAGCTCTCGCGCTGGTTCAAACCATTTCAAAGAGCATTTGCACTATGGCAAAGCATACCGGTGAAGTAGGTTTTTTTGCCGGTGAGGTCTTAGACCAAACCGCGCAGAGCTATCCCGATAAGACTGCCCTGATCGCCAGGGAAGGAAAGCTCACCTTCGCCCAGCTAAGGGAGCAAGTCAAAAACCTCGCGGGCCATCTGCGCGCCGAGGGAATCAAGTCCGGAGACAGGGTCGGACTCCTTCTACCTAACTCCATCGCCTTCACGCTGGCCTATTACGCCAGCCAAAGGATTGGCGCGGTTACCGTTGTCCTCGATGCCCGGCTGAGAGGAAAGGAGCTGGCCGCGGTCTTACGAGACGCCGATCTGAGACTGCTCATTACACACGGCCGTCTGATGCCGGAAATCTCAACAACAGTCCAGGAGTTCAGGCGGGTGCCTCTCTGGGTCGTCGGGGCCGAGGGCGAAACCAGCTTCGAAAAGAGGCTCTCATCTGCACCCGTGGCACTGGACCGGCTGCAGCTCAACGCCGACGATGATGCGTTGGTGCTCTACACCTCCGGAACCACGGGAGACCCTAAAGGCGTGGTGCTCAATTACATAAACCTGGCCCAGTTTCCTCTCTGCACGGCGGAGGCATGGAAGACAAACTCAGAGTCCGTCTGGGCTTGCATCCTTCCGATGTCCCATATCGCCGGCCCCATCCTGTGCAACGAGACCATCGCCAAAGGTTCCGCTCTGGTGATTATCGACCAGTTTAACCCGATCACCTTGCTTGAAGCCATCCAGCGCCACCGCATCACGATTTTTCCCGGCGTTCCGGCGCTTTTTCAACTTCTCCTGGGCGTTCCCAGGCTAAAAGACTACGATACCCGGAGCTTGCGCGCTGCCGGCATGATGGGAATGACGGTCCCAGCGCCGCTGCTTCGGGCATTTAAAGCGGCCCAGCCTCACGTCGCGGTCATCCAGGGATACGGTCTAACGGAAACTTCACCGATGATCACCGCGGTTCCATTGGAAGCTGCCGATGAAAAAATGGGCAGTATCGGCCGAGCCGTTCGCGGGATCGAAGTCAGAATTGTCGACGACGAAGGGCAAGAGGTTCCTGTCGGTGAACCAGGGGAAATCATCACTCGTGGTCCGCACGTGATGAAGGGCTATTTCCGCAGGCCCGAAGCCACCGCCGAGCGGATTCGCGACGGGTGGCTCTATACAGGAGATATCGGAAAGGTTGACAAAGACGGCTTCTACTACCACCTGGGCAGAAAAGACGATTTGATCATCACCGGCGGGCTGAACGTATACCCGGCCGAGATCGAAAACCTCCTTTACGAGCAACCCCAGGTCCAAGACGCCGTCGTGTTTCCCATCCCGGACAAAAAGAGGGGAAACGTCATTGGGGCAGCGGTCGTCCTGGGTGCCGGACAAACCATCACCGAGAAGGAGCTCCTCGCAGTCCTGCGGGCGAACCTGGCACGCTTCAAGGTCCCCCAGAAGCTAAAGATCTGCGACGCCCTGCCGCGGACGTCTTCGGGCAAAGTGATTCGCGACCCGCAACTCCTGCTGTCGGAGTGAACACCAAAGGCTGCCAGAGCCCATACGGAGTTGCGCCGCGCCGCCGCAAGCGCTATGAAATAGGCAGGCGGTCGCGCCTAAACACGGCGTCAATGGAGCGTATCGATGCCTGAGCCGAGCATGCAAAAAGACCTGCGCGAGCTTCCGCGTCAGGAACAGTTCCATGGGGCGAGAAAGTCTTTTGGCGAATTAGCTGCCCGACAAACGATTGAGTTCCTTTTTTCCGCGCCGCTCTACGGCTTCTGCATCTCCCTTTTGGAAGGGGGCCAGAAGTTTTCGTGGAAGAGGCTCGATGAGCGCACTTGGCAAGTAACGGCGACGAAAGCTCCTTACCCATCGCTCAATTCGGTAACCGGCGCTCACCATCCGGCCGCACTTCCAGGAGATATCCTTTGTGTCACGGATCGCAAGGAGAAGGTCTGGTTGATCGACGCCCGGCGGAGTCAGGTCGTAGCGGACATCGTCCTCGGTGGCGGCCCGTCTCATCTAGCCGCTCACCCGGAAGGCCACTTGCTCTATGTCGCCTGCCCCGGCGCCGAAGAGGTGGCGGTAGTGGATGTGGGAAAAAGGGAACGCGTGACTGCGATTCGCGTAGGAAAGGGCGGGCAACTGCCGAATTTTTCACCCGACGGACGGCTCGCGGTCATCGACTGCTCGCAGACCCATGATGTCTACCTCATGGATGCCGAGCGTCATCGGGTCATCTTCTCTCAAAGCGTAGGCGAAGGACCCCACGAGG
>JACPFH010000026.1 GCA_016183075.1 Deltaproteobacteria bacterium
GCGTTATCGACGATGATGACCTCGAATGCTTTGAAGAGCTGATCGAAAACGGCCTTCAAACAAGAGCCGATCCAGCGCTCCTCATTGCGCGCGCGGATAATGATGCTGACGATGGGATTTGCCACTGAGATCAACCGCGAGCCTGCGTAACTTTTCGCTCCCGGGCCGGTGCCCAACGACCCCTTTCCACAAGGATGTGTCCGATCGCCTCCGCCAGGAGGAAATCTTCCTCCGTGTCTATGTCATGGGCTTCCAGGGATGAGATTTCATACGCCAGAAGATTCCTCCGGTCGAAGTGCCATGCCGACATGGGCCGGGAAAGCAGAAACTCCGCGCGCGAGACCCGCACGGCAGGGGATCCCGCCCAATAGCGGGGCCAGTCCTGCGTGTTGGTCAATTCACGAGTGTTGAAGTCCGCATAGCGCAGCCGGCCGTCGCCATCAGCCTCTAACAGCCGGTAAGGGTGTGTGTGGGGCGCCGTCACGGTAATCGCGGAATTCACGTCGGGAGAACTGTGCGCAAGCAGATCGGTCGTAGCTCGGATCGTTGTCGCCGTGCGAAACGGGTTCGTGGGCGGCAGGAGCGCCACCATATCCGGCCGCCACCGCTCGTTCTCTTCCAGCCACAGGAGAGCGTGACGAATAACGCCCATGGTGGCGGCGGAGTCGGTGGCATACTCGGGAGGACGGAGAAACGGAGCTTCGGCCTTATAATCCCGAGCCACCGCCGCGATTTCCGGATCATCCGTGGAGATGATCACGCGCCCCGCTCCGCTATCGAGAGCCGCCTGGAGCGTATGCGCCATCAGCGGGACCCCAAAGAGCTTTCGCAGGTTCTTGTTGCGCACTCGAGTGGAACCTTTGCGCGCCGGAATCAGAAGGAGAACGCTCATACGATCACGCGGCCGGCGCCATCCTCACAACGCACTCGCGGTGCCCTCGATTGGCGCCGAAGACGTGCGCCATATCCCGGTCAAAGAGAAATTTGTCCTCGTCCGACCACGGATAAGACTCGAAGTCCGACGTCGTCCCGTCATGCGGATTGAACTTCGAGACGCGATTGGCGCAGTAAAAAATCCCCCAGGGCTTTAAAGTCCTGCGGATCAAAGCGAAGTATTCACCGACGGTCTCGCAGGACATCTCGGCGAAGGAAAACATATTAACGGCCACGTCAAACCTTTCAGCGTCCAAAAACGCGGCTTGCTCCGGTGTAAGAAAAACGATATCGGGATCGGGCGGCAGCGATTCGAAAGCCGCGACTTCGTTCGGGAGAATGATCTTTTGCTCAGGAAAACAGGAAAAAACTCACACAGCATCGAAAAGCCCACAACGATCTGCTCCGGGAGATCAATGAGGACATGCCGTGACCGTGAACAGTGTGCCATCAATCCTGCCAGTATCGCAGGGCCCGAGCCGATTTCCAGCACTCGACGCCTGGAGGCAGACGAGTTGGGAATATAGCGAAGGATCACATTCAAGGCCTCCGCCATGAGGCTCGCCCGCTCCGGCCACCCGTTATAAATCTCTTCGAAGGGGCTTTTTTCCAGGCGATGCTTGATGTCCGGAGCGAATTCCGGCCGGGCCGATGCAAGCATATGATCGCGCGCGGCGGCGCCGAGGGCGATCCGCCGTTTGGCTTGCGAAAGCTGCACGACCCGATCGGCGCGTCCTGCGATCCGGGTGCAGAGGCGGCTAACAAATCGCGCCGCGGGCGCCAGACCGGGCAAGAATGGCAGGCGCGCCAGGCGCTCGTATTCCCTCGGAGTAATACGAGTGGACAAATTGGAGTCCCCCCTGATCACGACGGCGCCGGGCTCAAGGGTAAAGTTCAACGCCAACCGGCGATCCAGCCAATAGTTGTTGATGTTGCGGCTGGGAGCCAGCCGCTGCGGCGAAATGAGAAAGGAGCCAATCCGTTGCGCCTCAGCGCGGGGAATCTTGAACGAGTTGGATGTTTCAAACTTCATCCTTCGAGAAGCCCTTTATGATCGCGCAGGAACTGCGCCCCGATCCGTCCCGGCATTCCGTAGCCGCTATGTTTGGGCAGGTAGAGAGCATCAAAACGCCGCTGCAACTCCTCGTCCTCGCGACCTGATACCCAGGTTCCATCGAGGCGCCGGCACGTCTCTTCGACCACCGCGCAAATTTCCTCCGGCGTATTGTGGATGAGTTCGATTCCGTCACTGCGACACTTGCTCTCGTAGTAATACCGCATGCCCGACTCGATCATTTCCCGAAAACTTAGGAAACGTTTCTCTGAAATGACCCAAAGCTTTTTTGGAATGAAAAGATCCACTGGCCTTAAGGGACGCATTTCCAAAGGATAACTATCCGTCCATACGGCCGGCCGATTGAACGCGCCGGCGATCCAGTACAACCCGGATCCGCCGGCTACCACGAACTTGCAAGTACCCAGCAGATAGACATCCCCAAACGGGGCCCGGAATTTCGATGCATAGTCGATGATGTTCGGATGTAATCCTGCGGGCAGGGGCTCCCCCACAAGCTCTCCCATGCGCAAGGCGTAGAATCCCCGCTTTGCGCACTCAGCAGCCATAGGCAAATAGTTGGCAAGGGGCGGATTCC
>JACPFH010000451.1:0-3387 GCA_016183075.1 Deltaproteobacteria bacterium
CGGGGAACGGATCGGCCAGGGCCGAGAGAGCGCCAAGGATTTTTTGCGAGCGCACCCGGAGACGGCGCGGCAGGGTTCGGCAAGGATCATCGAGAAGGCCGGCCTCAAGCTGGCGGGCGGTGAGCCGCCGGCGGTGGAGAGAAAGGAAAAGGGCAAAGGAAGGTAAGCAAGGCTGAGCAATCAGGACTGAAAACCCTTTGAACGATTTGAACGGTTCGAACGGTTTGAACTGTTCAAGTCGTTTAAGCCGTTCAAGCTGTCAGTCCTCGTTACTCTTAACTGATGAGTAGCAAACAGCGTGGATCACCTGAAGAAGCCCTGAACCGCGCCCTCAGGTTTCTCGGCTACCGGCCCCGCAGCGAAGCGGAGGTTCGGGACAAACTCAGCCACTTGGGCTTTTCACAACCGGTCGTCGAGACCACCCTGGAAAGGCTCCGTCACTTAAAGATCCTCAACGACGAAATCTTTGCCCGCGACTGGACCCGCGGGCGCGTCGAGGAGCGAGGCTATGGCCCGCTGCGCATCGAGCGGGAGCTCAGGCAGAAGGGAATCGATAAGGCCCTGATCGCGGAGGTGGTCCGGGAGACCTTCGGTCAAGAGTCGGGCCGTGAGCGGGCAAAAAAGCTCTTGGAGCGGAGGTTCAAGGACAAAGATCTGAGCGATACAAAGACCCAGCGCCGCGCCATCGCCTTCCTCCAGCGCCGCGGCTACCGCGATTCCGTGATTGCAGAAGTGCTGCGAATGCCGGAGGGGTGATGGTGAGCGGCATCGTGTTCGGCTGCGGGATTTCGAGGCCATTGCCAAGGTATTGGAACTGAAAATTTACAGCCCACGGGTGCGGTCGGAGTGATTTTGAGGTCCTCTTACTTGAGATGTTGTCAAAGAATCCGGTAGATTATAGACAAACTGCCGAAACTCGGGGATCCAAAGAGGCATGCCCACAGGCAACGAAATAAGGAAATCCTTCCTGGATTATTTCGCCGCGCGCGGACACACGCTCGTAAGAAGCTCATCCCTGGTTCCGGAAAAGGATCCCTCGCTGCTCTTTACCAACGCCGGCATGGTGCAGTTCAAAAACGTCTTTCTCGGGGTGGAGCGGCTCTCCTATGTGCGCGCCGCGAGCGCGCAGAAGTGCCTCAGGATCAGCGGCAAGCACAACGATCTCGAGGCTGTGGGACGCGATACCTACCATCACACCTTCTTCGAGATGTTGGGGAACTGGTCTTTCGGCGATTACTACAAGGAGGCGGCAATCGGCTGGGCGTGGGAGTTGCTCACTCGCGAGTGGGGGCTCACGCGGGAACAGCTCTGGGCAACGGTTTATTTGGACGATGAGGAAGCGGCGGGGTGGTGGAGAAAAATTACTGGCCTGCCCGCCGAGCGGGTTCTTCGTTTTGGTGCGGAGGAGAACTTCTGGGAGATGGCCGAGACGGGGCCTTGCGGCCCGTGCAGCGAGATCCATATCGACCAGGGCGCCGAGGCCTGCGACCGGCGCCAAGAGGCGGGGCACCGCTGCCAGGTCAACGGCGATTGCGCGCGCTTCATCGAACTGTGGAACCTGGTCTTTATCCAATATAACCGCGCCGCGGACGGGAAACTGGAGGAGCTACAAGCCAAGCACGTGGACACCGGTATGGGCCTGGAGCGGATCGCGGCGGTCCTCCAGGGTGTTCGCTCCAACTATGATGTCGACTTCATGCGCGATCTGATCGCGACGACCGAGGAGATTGCGGGGCGGAAATACGGGGTTGATCCTGCGACCGACGTGTCTTTTCGCGTGATTGCGGATCATGGACGCGCGGTGAGTTTTTTGATCGCCGATGGAGTCTCCCCGAGCAACGAGGGGCGCGGCTACGTCCTGAGAAGGCTGCTGAGGCGCGCGGCCCGGCACGGGCGCATGCTCGGCTTGAAAGAGCCTTTTCTCTTCCGGGTGGCGGCGACGGTGACGACGATTATGGGCGACGCCTATCCCGAGCTTCAGGCCGAAGAGGGGCGCATCCGTGACGTCATCCGTGCCGAGGAGGAACGATTCGGCGAAACTTTAGAGAAAGGTCTTGTCCTGCTCGACGAGGCGGTGGGGGAGATCAGGCAAAAGCGTCAGACGGTCTTGCCGGGCGAGGTTGCCTTTCGCCTCTATGACACCTACGGCTTTCCGCTGGATCTGACCGAAGATATCCTCAGGAATCAAAGGATCTCGGTGGATCAGGCGGGTTTCGACCGGCTCATGGAAGAACAACGAAGCCGCGGGCGTGAGGTCCGGGAACAGATTCAAGGCGATCTCCGCATGCAACTGGATCGTGATGTCGCCTTCGTCGGCTACGACCGGCTGGAAGCGGAGTCTCGGGTCGTCGCCATCTATGCTCGGGGAGAGGGGAGGGAAGAGGCGGGCGAGGGCGCCGAGGCCGATCTGATTACGGCCGAGACCCCTTTTTACGGCGAGTCCGGCGGGCAAGTGGGCGACCGGGGCACGATAGAGACCGGGCGCGGCGATCAGATGGAGGTCATCGATACCCAGCGCCCCACGCCGCAACTTACCGTGCACAGGGGTAGGGTGAAAAAAGGGCGCATTCAGGTGGGCGACGCGGTTCACCTGCGGGTCGATCCGGCTCACCGCCGGCGCACGGTGCTCAACCATTCGGCAACCCACATTCTCCATTCGGTTTTGCGCGAGGAATTGGGCGCTTATGTCCGTCAAGCGGGCTCGCTGGTGGCGCCGGATCGGTTGCGCTTCGACTTCAGCCATACGGGGGCCATTCCCGACGAGCGCCTCGCGGTCATCGAGAAAAAAGTCAACGATCGGATCCGCCAGGATGCCGAGGTGCGCATCGAAGAGTCGAGCTTCGAGGAGGCGACCCGCAAAGGCGCCTTGGCTTTCTTTGGGGAGAAGTACGGGGAGCGCGTGCGCGTGGTGAGGATAGGCGATTTCTCCGTGGAGCTTTGCGGCGGCACCCATGTTCACCGTTCGGGCGAGATCGGGATCTTTAAGCTTCAGACCGAAGGGGGCGTGGCCGCCGGGGTGAGACGCGTCGAGGCGGTGACCGGAGAGGGCGCGCTGGAGCTTATCCGGAGCTATGAGCAGACGCTCAGGGAGATCGGCGATCTGGTCCGGGCAACGCCCGAGGAGGCGGCCGAGCGGGTGAAAAGGCTCTTGCAGCAGCAGCGGGATCTACAGAGGGAGATCGAGAGACTGCAAAGTCAGGCGGGCAGGGACCAGATGACGCGGTTTCGGTCCCAGGAGTATAATGGGATTAAAGCGATCATCGAAAAAGTCGAAAAGGTGGACGCGAAACAACTGCGGGAGATGGCGGACCAGTTGAAAAAGGAGATCGGCTCGGGGTTGGTCTTTCTCGCGAGTTCGGGCGAAGGGAACGTGACCATGGTCTCGTC
>JACPFH010000451.1:3422-4849 GCA_016183075.1 Deltaproteobacteria bacterium
TGAGCGCCGATTTGACTTCCCGGTACCACGCCGGGAACATCATTAAAGAAGTGGCGCCGATTGTCGGCGGCGGCGGCGGCGGGCGCGCCGACTTTGCCCAGGCCGGTGGCAAAAATCCAGCCAAGATCGACGCGATGCTGAAGCGGGTTCAGGAGATCATCCAAGAACCGACTACGCGATGAAGATCCACACCCAAAAGCTGGTGGAGAAGACCAGGGGGTTTTGCGACATCATCGATCTTACGGCCAAGGTGCAGGAGCGGATCCAGAAAGAGAAGATCCAGCGGGGGCTGGCGACCCTGTTTGTAACGGGTTCAACGGCGGCGCTAACGACCATGGAATACGAGCCCGGGCTCGTCGAGGACGTGAAAGAGCTGGTCGAGCGCTTCATTCCGTCCAACAAGAAGTACCATCATGATGATCGCTGGGGCGACGATAACGGCTTCTCGCACCTGCGCGCCTCCGTCTTCGGCCCATCGCTTCACATCCCCATCGACAACGGCCGTCTTGCGCTCGGTACCTGGCAGCAGATCGTGCTTCTCGATTTCGACAATCGGGCGCGCACTCGCGAAGTGATGCTCCAGATCATGGGGGATACCGAGTGAAAGAAGAGAAAAGCAGGAGAGTGGAGCTCGAGAGCGGCGCGGCGCCATTCCAACTGGAGTTCAGCGACCCGAGGCTCTTCCGCGACCTGTTGGGGCAGCACGATGAGCACTTGAAGATCATCCAGCGCAGCCTGGGGGTCAAGCTGCGCGTGCGCGCTCTCGCCATCGAGATCGACGGCGATGCGGTCGACGCGGAGCTGGCGGGAAAGGTCATCAAGCAACTCTACGGGCTGATCGAGAAGGGCTATCCCGTTTTCGCCAGCGACGTCGACTATGCCATCCGTATCCTCAGCGGCGACGGCAGGGCGAATCTGCAGGACATTTTCCTCGATACGATCTATATCTCTTCCCACAAGCGGGTCATTACCCCTAAGAGCGTGGCGCAGAAGGCGTACATCGACGCGATCCGCCGCTACGATATCGTCTTCGGCATCGGTCCCGCGGGAACCGGAAAAACCTACCTTGCTATGGCCATGGCCGTGGCGGAGTTGACCAGGGGCCACTATGTCCGCATCATCCTGACCCGCCCCGCGGTGGAAGCGGGGGAGAGGCTCGGCTTTCTTCCCGGCGATCTGGCCGAGAAAGTCAACCCTTATCTACGCCCGCTCTACGACGCCCTGCACGACATGGTCGACTTCGACCGGGCGCATAAGATGGTAGAGCGCGGCACCATCGAGGTCGCGCCGCTGGCCTTCATGCGCGGCCGGACGCTCAATGACTCGTTTGTGATTCTCGACGAAGCCCAGAATACTACCCCGGAGCAAATGAAGATGTTTCTTACCCGTTTGGGCTACGGCTCCAAGGCGGTGATCACCGGGGACGT
>JACPFH010000452.1 GCA_016183075.1 Deltaproteobacteria bacterium
AAGACCTGACCCTCTTCTTCTGACCCCTGTCAAGCAGAGGGCTGTTCGCTCTCTTCTACGGTGTGGGCTTTGGAGGCACCATCCCCTTGCGGTCGCTCCTCATCGGGGACCTCTTCGGATCCCGTGCGTTTGGCGCCATCCAGGGCCTAATTCAAGGGGGTGCAATTGCTGCCGGTGTGTTGGGGCCGGTATTTTTTGGTAGAGTTTTCGATGTCACGCACTCTTATGACCTTGCCCTGTACATCTCATCGGCCATCTCAGCCGCGGCCATCCCCGCCACTTTCCTGCTCCGGCTCCCCCATCGCGCTCCCAAGCCACGACGCTGAGCGAGCCCTTTGTCCATCGGGAGCGTCTCCTGGCTTCACCGGCGAGTCTGGGCCCTTTCCGCCACCAAATCTTGCCGAACAAGCAGCCAATTCTGTTTACGTTTCCTTCTTCTTGCAACTGACGGCGACGCCGGCGTGGCTTTGCGGATGGATGCTGGTTTCAAATTCAGGCAGGCTTTTCATATACTCGTAGTATTCATCGGTGCCGCTCAGGCGATACCGACCGCGGTAGCCCGGTCTCGGCTCCTCAACGTTGTGCGCTGTTATGCAGCCTCCAGGCGCAAGTTTCGGGATTAGGGCCTTCGCGTAATTCGTGTACCAATCTTTGTCGGCGTCGATAAAGACGAAATCAAAGGGTCCCGCAAGCTCCGTGACCAGGCGATGCGCATCGGCGAGCCGGGCATCGATGTACTCGCTGAGACCCGCTTCCTTGAAATTCGCCAATGCCTGCCTGTAGCGACCCTCGTCGATCTCAATGGTAATGAGCTTGCCCCCGGTTTTGCTAAGCGCCCAGGCGATCCATATCGCGGAATGACCCGTCGAGGTCCCCACCTCCAGCGCCTTCTTGTATTTATTCTGGACGATGATTTCATGAAGAATCTTTCCGTCCGCCTCCGGAACGTTGAGATCCCGCCACCGGTTTCTCATTTTGTCCAGGAATTTTTTCACTTTCGCCTCGATGGCTTTTTCCTTTTCCGCGGCTTGCGGGTAGCAGGGTATCGCAAATACATAAAGAGCGGCCAAAAACCCCAAGATGCCGACGCGCGAATATTTTCTCATCTTTTTATTTTGTCTGTCGGCTTCCCAACGAACGCAGCGCCGCTTTGAAGAAGCGATCGTCGATGAATTGTTCGGGCTTGAAATTCGGCCGCTCTTTCAAGAGGGCAATTTCAATTTCAGCCCGCTTCATCACTCCTTCCGGATCCAGAGCCGGAACGAAAGCATCGCGCATGAGGTCATACAGATTTGCGGCGATGTCCCGCTGCTCCAGCTTGCCATGGCGCATGATGACATCGATGCTCCCGTCGCGGTTGGCGCGGATCCAGTAAAGCGCCTTGACCACGGCCTTGGTCATCCTTTCCGCGATCTTTGCCCCCTCCTCTAGCGGAAGCTCGTGGGGTCCTTGGCTTCGCGCGGGAACCAGCCGCCGAGCCGGTGGTAAGCCTTCAGGTAGCTGATCTGCCCCTGGTTGGTCATCGCGTTCTCCAACACGCTGACGAGGCGCACGGCTACAGTGGGGAGTGGTTGATACTGGGGCTCGTCGAGCTGCCGGGCGAGGTCCTCAGCGGTTAGCGTTTCGAGGTATGTCTTCATTTGCTCATACGCCGCATCGTGGTACGCCAGGAGCAGCTCCGCCGAGGCGCGAAAGACTCGCACTTGCTCGCGCGTGTGAGTGACCGATCGCCCAAAGTCCGCGGGCTCGGGCGGCATGCCAAATCGAGCGGCCCAGCCGTCCGCGATCCATAGCTGCTCCCGGCCACTAAGCCGCGACACGTTGCTGTCCATCACACGCGTCAGCCGCCAGGCAAGCCAGCCTATAGGTGGATGCGGCTCCTGGATGAGCTCGGCCGCAGTGAGGTCGGCCAGCGTGCGGTGCAGGGATTGGTGGACCCGCGTGAATGCGTCGAGCAAAATGCCGGTCTCTGCCATACCAACCACCTTTCTGCTGGCTAGCAGTCGAGCCAGCTCTCAATCACTTGAGCGCCGGTTGCGTGTCCGTTCGGGTAATGCAAAGCCCAGCCTTCGCTAGCAGCAATCGGGCTGAAGCGGTGTTAGCCGCCATGCTGCCCGCTGCGGGCAAACGATTTGTTTAAAGCCCGTGCTGTGCCACGTGGCAACTCTATGAGCACAAAGTAGTCCGCCGGATATAGGTAGTCTTCACCGCTTTCATCTATGACGCGCAAGTCACCGTCCTTCGCAGCATCCTCATCGGGGAGCACCCGGTAAATTTTGTGCAACTCCAGCGAGGCTGGATATTCGGAGTTATCCACGCAGATCGCGAAACGAGCCGTAGAACGTCTACTTGTCTTCATCGATTTGGTCCAAATACCGCTTACGTTTGAGCTCCTTCCTGCCGATGCCGTGCGCCTCGTACCAGTGAAGCTCCGCACGCCGTATGCGGCCAGTTCTAAGACGAATCATAGCGATTCCTTTGACTTTACGCCAGCGGCCAGGGCCATATCGCTTTCGTAGTCGAGCAAGATCGCGGATACCAATACCAACGGCTA
>JACPFH010000453.1 GCA_016183075.1 Deltaproteobacteria bacterium
GAGCCAACAACATATGAAAGAAGACCTCCAAGCCGAACAGCTCGCGCTCTCCAGCGAAGAAATCCAGCGGATTGAAACGATCGCGGTGTAAAAAGGCGGGATTCGACGGTGCTGCGAGGACGCGCGGAGGCTTGGCCGCTCCGGCCTGCGTCATGATCTGGAGATATTCAAATGCCACGGATTGTTTCTTTTCGGTTTAGGCTAACACCCCTATGACACGGATGGCTGTCGAGTCAACTCGGCTGTCGCGAAGCGTGTCGAGACAACGATGGGTTCTATCCACGTTTCCGGAATTCCGAAAACGTGGCACATAGGCCGCCACCGCTTACGCTCCTTTGTTTCGGTTATCAATCCACGATTTAGCGGCCGTGAAAGCGCTTCTATTTGCTTCATCTTGACTCTGATAAGGATGGTCCAGCGTTTCTTGATGAACCAGCTTGCCGGGACTCCCTTCTCTGTAGATCCGGTAGGCGGGATACCATTCTCCCCACTTTTTGTTCCGCGTAGGATGGCGAAGCGCTCCATTAAAGGACACTGCCTGGATCACATAGCCCCCGTATGTTTCTCTCGTCAGATGCATTCCACCCCCGTAAAGCCGTGACGAAGTGAACACTATTCTACTGACTTCGCGCGGCAGGAGGAAGATAACTCAAAAACGCTCCCCTTGTAAATCCCCGTGCTGCGGAGCGCTCCTGGTTCCCTTTGAATGATTTCTTGGGAACGGCGGTAGGCCTTGTCGTCCCAAAGCTTGAGTTGTTTCGGTCGGCAATCGGCATTGGACCGCGGTTGCAAGCGCAACCGAATCGGCGAGAAGAATAAGTCAATCCTCAGGCGTCACTCAAAATCTTCACTCCCATCATCCGAAATCGGTTTTATATCCCAGCATAATACGACATTTCCACGTTTCCGGAATTCCGGAAACGTGGTGAACGGCATCGTCATGTCAAGGTGCGAACTTCGGAATCGTCCGCGAAACGCAGAATTGAGAGCAAAGGGTAGAGGCCAGCGCGAGGAACCTTGCTTCTCTACCCGGACCCTCCCCTTGCCGTCGATGTAGACACGCTAGACATTGCCCGTTGCACAGTGAGCGACAAAGTCGTTCTCGCCGAGCTTCTGGTGGCTGACGACCCTGTTGCAGGGCATGCGTTGCAGGGCAATGACCGCTAAGGGTTTGAGACGGTCGCGGTTGGAGACACGCCAGAGGCCGCCAAGGCCGTGGAGCGGATCGCCGCGGCGCGCGGCCGGGCGGCGGAGCGTTTAGGCTGCGTCGTCATTTCCGGAACTCTTCCCGGTCCGCCAGCTTGCTCCATAAGGCTTCGCGGGCCTGGTAAATGTCGCTCGAGAGCTTTGGATCCCGGTCTTGAAGAAGCGACATCAGTTTCATCATGAGGAGGTTGAAGCGCTTGTGCAGGCGCCGGAGCGGGGGATCGTTCCGCCCCACCTCATGGAAGCGGCGGAGGTCCTCGACCAAGCCCTCCACTTGGCTCCTCAGGCTCAGCTTCGTGAAGACGCCGATCGCGCTTGAGTTCCGCACCCGTTCTATCAAGTCATCGACGTCGAATTTATCCCCGATCGCCAGCGGCGACTTCGCGCCGGTCCCCTCCCCCGCTTGCGCCGCCCCTTTCGGTCCCAGACTGGGGAAACCTAGGGCAACCGAACCAAGCAGGGCGATGGCAACAACAGCGCCCTTGTTGACAACGAGGCGTTTTTTCACGGCCCCAGTCAAGAACTCCTTCCTTTAGCCTAGTAGCCGGGAATCTTGAAGCAATAGGGTAGAATAGGGTACTTGGTTTCGGGTATTTGTGTCGGCTTGAAGGACTAGAAAGACGCCACGATCCTGGACAGGCTGGCCAGATAATAGCCCCCGCCCGTCATTTCCACGTTTCCGGAATTCCGGAAACGAGGAAGTTGGTCCATGAGTCGGGGACGAGACAGAAAAAGCACCGAGCCGAAAGATTTTCCACTATGGCCACAGGCTCGCCAAAGCTTGAGCTGATTACGTTGGCAATCGGGTCCGGACTGCGGTTGGAAGCGCAACCGAATCGGCGAGAGAATAAGTCAATTCTCACGCACGACCGCAAATATCCCGTTAACGACGCGGTCTGCGTGAAAAATATCGGCGCCTACTCTTCCGCAAGCGCCATCGCCAACTTCAACGGCTTTCCTCCCGCGAAAAATGTGCTGGTTTAGGGGAGACGAACCGCCCCATACAAGACTTGACCTAAGACCTATCCATGATATAGCATCGCCGTCGTACGTGGCCGACATTCGATCGAGCCATGTGGTGGCTGGCGTGCCGCAAGGCAGATCGCTCGAAAGAGGGATCTAGTCAGTAGGCTCCACAGGTTAATCCGAGTGGAGCATATTTAAACGGAGGTGACGCCAACATATGTTGGTGGTCGCACAATTTCCAATTGCAGATCTTCGCCCCTTCCTTCCCGAGCCAGCGAGACGATCGCGCCCCAAAAAATGGCCGCCGGGTTCTAGCATCCCGCCGCAATTCGTCCATGCATTCGGTCCAGCACTAGTTCGGCAACGCGGTGCCGATTGGGCATGGCTGGACGAGCGCGTTTACTGCCGAGCCGATCGCGCGTTGAGGTTCCCGCAGTTGCCGATCGAATCGGGAGGCTGGAAGGAGAATATCCGGTGTGCATTCCGTCGTTGGCTCTGCGACGGCCAGGCTGTCGCCCGCGTCGAAGTTGGGTTGAGCTGGATCCCCGAGTACGAAGAGACCCTGCTTTGGCGGTACTGGGCCAAGACGATCAAGGACGAGTCCGACCCCGCCGAGCGTGTGGGCGACGCAGAAACGGACATCAACCCCCTGGATATTGTCCGCTATATCGCATCGATTCCCACGACTGTCCATCCGATGGCCTCTGCCGAGGCGCGGTATTCTGTTCCCAGGCCGCTCATCCTCCAAGGGCGCGCCTTGTCCCATCTGTACTGGAGAGCCACCACCAAAAGCAATACCGCGACACCGGACGGCGCCGTGGTTCAGGGCGTTCCCGTCGTGCTCATCGAGTGCCGCAGCCACTGGATCTCGAGGCTGCCGAAGAACTTCGTGCGCGTGGGCTCTGAGTCGGCGGCATACGTCAATCTTGCGTTTGGCCGCATGCAGACCCCGTGGGGTCCGTTGGGAGTGTGGCTTCTCGGACATCAACAGGCTTACACGACCGAAAGCAGGAGCTTGCGCCTGTGTCTGCTACGCCTGCATGCCGAGCAGGAAGTTCTTGACATCGTTCTCGGGCACCTGGCGGACGGAACGCTGGAATACAGCGCAGCTGAGACGACCGGTGACTGCATAGAGGCGTATCTGAACAAGGCAACCCGGCTCATCTACCGGCAGCGCTGGGGCGGGGTAGAGCAGTCCGCGGTGCTCGCTGCGTTCGATGCCGCCGACGCCACGGATTACCGGGCAGTACGCGTGCAACTCGCAGAGCAACTGAAGGGAGCGCGCAAGCAGGTCCTACGCAAGATTGAAATGTTTGAACGACGGGCTTACGTGCGAGCGGATCGATTCATCCATGTGGAATCAGGATCGACTTACGTCGAGAAGGTGGAGCATATGACAAGCAACAAAACGATCAATATCGGCCACGGCAACACGCTCATCGGACCCATCGTGATAGCCGACCACATCGAGAACAGCTTCAACACTCTCGAAAAATCCGGGGTCAATCCGGAACTGAAGGTTCTCATTGGCGACCTGCTGAAGCAGGTGACAGAAGCGTCGAAGGCAATGCCCCAGGAGACCGCCAAACAAGCGGGGTCCGATGCCGAGACTCTTGTCAAGGAAGTTACAGCGGGCGCGCCACGAAAAAAATGGTATGAGCTCAGCATCGAAGGATTACGCGATGCAGCGAAAGCCGTCGGCGATATCGGGAAACCGATTCTTGAAACAACGGGAAAATTGCTCCCACTTCTCAACTCTCTTTTTCCGTAGCGCGAGCTAGCTCTGCCTTCCTATATAACTTTAACTGAGCGGCAACGAAGATTACACACGTGAGGCATGACAAAATCGTACGCGGCGGGCAGACGTTCTTGAGTGCGCTGCCGACGAAAGAACTGGGGTCGGGAGTCTTTTCACATGACCTAAACTAGAACTCAGGCCCTGTCGGTACTCGAAAAAGCTGAACGTCCGCTTCGAGCTAATCCAACCAATCTTTCTCCTTGAGCTTTCCCGGAAGGCAACTCGCGGCCAGGTACGGGGCAAGGATGAATTATGAAGGATAAGGGATGGAAGGGAGAACGGCTGCTCGACGGCCAGGTTTTTGAGGCATTGCGAGCTGGCCCAAGGATTAGGACCGCGGCGGCCTGGTTTTCTCCAACAGTTTGATATCTCCCTCGTCCTTGTACTCTTCGTGTTTACTAAGTGGATGAACTCGCGCAGATCGCTCGATAACGGCCGCATCGGGGTTCTCGGGCATGATCAACTCAAGCAGTATTTGTAGTTTTTCGTTGCCGGACAGGGTGCGGTAATACTCATAGTCGGCATTATCTGCTTCGTCAAAAGAATGGAATTTTCGGACGACTCTCTCCATAGCACCTGCCTCCGGAAAGCAGCAAAAGCGCCATCAGAATAGCACACCCGGCCGACAATCTACAGTCTCGCCTAGACTCGCGGCTAATCCAGCCAATCTTTCTCTTTGAGCTTTCTCGGAAGGTAGCTCTTGGTCAGGTACTGAAAGTCCTTGTTGGCGAGCGCGTCCAGCTCGTACTTGAGGCCGCTCGATAGCATC
>JACPFH010000454.1 GCA_016183075.1 Deltaproteobacteria bacterium
GGGGCCACCTATGAGCCTACGACGGGTGCATGTATTTGGGGACCATGTTACGGCGCCTTCCTGCAAGGGGTTCCGATTCGAGTGAGCGGGCAAAAAATCGTTGCCTTCTGCCCCGACGCGGGCGAAACGGACGCCGACTAAGTAAGGAGGATTGCGAGGTGAGCAGTTGTCTGTTTTGCGACATTATCGAGGGGCGGGCGAAAGGGAACATCGTTCATCAGGATGGCTCCCTTGTCGCGTTTAAAGACATCAATCCGAAGGCTCCGGTTCATCTCCTCATTGTTCCGCGCAAGCACATCGCATCCCTTCTCGACTTGCAGCAAGACGACCGCGAGCTTATCGGCGGAGTCTTAACCGTGGCTTCTAAGCTGGCCCGTGACAATGGCGTGGCAGAGGAAGGCTTCCGCGTGGTGGTCAATAGCGGACCCAACGCAGGGCAGAGCGTCTTTCATATCCATTTTCATCTTTTGGGCGGTCGGCGGCTCGGTTGGCCCCCGGGATAGTCAATGGTCAACCGTCAATAGTCAATCGTCCATGGTTAGCGGTTGTTGGTGACTCTGTTGGACGGTCGCCGGTTGACGCATGACGATTAACGAATAACGAACAACCAAAACCCGCAGGAGGGATGTCTTATGGCAACCATTGAATGGCGCAGCCCAGCGAGTGAGATGGCTGTTCAGCAGTTCGATATCGCCGCAGAAAAGCTGAAACTCGACAAAAACGTAGCCGGCCGGCTAAGGCGGCCGGATCGCGCTTTGATCGTCAGCGTTCCGACCCGGATGGATGACGGGCGCGTTCACGTCTTCACGGGTTACCGCGTCCAGCACAATGACGTCTTGGGTCCCTTCAAGGGGGGGATACGTTATCACCCGGACGTAAACCTGGGGGAGGTCTCCGCGCTGGCCATGTGGATGACTTGGAAATGCTCGCTTGTCGGCCTTCCTTTGGGCGGAGCCAAAGGAGGGATCGCGTGCGATCCGCGCAGGCTATCCCGTAATGAGCTGCAAGGGATGACCCGACGCTATACGGCCGAGATTCTGAATTTCATTGGGCCGGAGGTTGATATTCCAGCTCCCGATATGGGGACCAACGATCAGGTGATGGCCTGGGTCATGGACACCTATAGCCAACATCGAGGGTATGCGGTTCCGGGAGTGGTTACCGGCAAGCCGGTGGACATTGGGGGCACAGTGGGACGGCGGGAGGCTACCGGGAGGGGGGTTGTGTACATGATCATGGAGGCGGCCGAGCATCTCGGGATCGATTTGGGTAAATGCACTGCAGCCGTTCAGGGCTTGGGCAACGTGGGCATGACCACTGCGCGGGAACTCGCCGCTCTCGGGGTCAAAATCGTCGGGGCGAGCGATACCTCTGGGGGAGTATGGAATGCGCAGGGTTTAGCGGTACATGACTTGGCTCTTTATAAGGAAAAAAACGGGTACCTGAAGGGCTTTCCGAGCGGTGAGAGCCTTTCGGGGACCGAGATCCTGGAGATCAAGTGCGACATTTTGATCCCTGCGGCAAGCGAGATGCAAATTACGGCTGGGAACGCTCCGCGACTTAAGTGTCGCATCCTGGCTGAAGGCGCCAATGGGCCAACAACACCGGAGGCGGATCGGATGCTCAGCGAAAACGGGGTTTTCGTGATTCCCGATATTCTAGCCAACGCCGGCGGCGTCATCGTTTCCTATTTCGAGTGGGTGCAGGATTTACAGAACTTCTTCTGGACCGAAGACGAGGTTCGAAATCGACTCAGAGGGATATTGAACCGCGCCTTTCAGGAGGTGCTGAGCATGAGCCAAAAAGAAAAAGTGGATATGCGGCTGGCTGCCCTCATCATCGGAGTGAGGCGCGTGGCGCGGGCGATGCTCTGGCGCGGCCTGTACGCCTAACAATTCGTCAATAGTCAATCGTTAACGGTCAAACGTTGGCGTGGTGGTGGACGGGCACCATTGACTATTGACCATTTACTATTTACTAAGTAAGGGCATGATTAACGCAACGCAACTCAGACCTGGCATGATCATCATTTATGAGGGAGACCTGTACCGGGTAGCTTCGGTGAAACACCTGACCCCTGGTAACAAGCGGGGGTTTATGCAAACGAAGCTTAAGAACGTCAGGACCGGCCTGGGGACGGAAAACAAGTTCCGGTCCGAGGACCGAGTTGAGAAGGCGACGTTAGAGACCCGCTCGATGCAATATCTCTACAGTGACGGTGATCTCCACACGTTCATGGATACGGCGAGCTACGAGCAACTTTCGCTCGGGGCCGCGGATATTGGAGATCTCCTGTCCTTTCTGCTGCCCAGCGAGATTGTGCAGATCGAGTTTTTCGAGGGGAAACCGGTCGGGATCAGCCCGCCGGCGTCGGTGGATCTCGAAGTCGTGGAAACCGAACCGAGCCTCAAGGGGGCGACGGCGAGCGCTTCCTACAAGCCCGCGAAGCTGGAGACCGGAATTACAATCCAGGTCCCGCCCTTCGTTCAGGTGGGCGATAGGGTCCGGGTGGATCCTTCTGAAGGGAAGTATCTAGAGCGAGTGAAGTAACTCCTCCCACACTTCCTTCACCCGCTTTCTCAATTCGTCCAGCGTCCCGTTGTTCTCGATGATGACGTCGGCGAGCCGCCTTTTCTCTTCCAGCGGCATCTGTGCGTCAAAGTGCCGCTCGACTTCCTCCTCGCTAAGCCCATCGCGCCTGCGCAGCCGTTTCCTTTGCGTCGCTGAGTCGCAAGCCACCAGAATCACCGGTCGGATCCACAAGTGGACCTGGGTTTCGAACAACAACGGGGCCACGTAAACGACGATTTCTGCGCCTTCGGCGGCAAGTTTTTGCATCTTTTCCCTGGCGAGGCTACGGATCCGGGGATGGGTGATGGCTTCGAGCCGTTTGCGCTTTTTTTCGTCTTGAAACACGATCCGTCGAAGTTTTTCGCGGTCTATCGTCCGGTCCCCGCGGAGTATCTCTTCACCAAATGCCTCGACGATTTCCTTCCATGCATCCTTGCCCGGTTGCACGATCTCTCGGGCTAGCTCATCGGCGTCGATGATCCTTGCCCCCAGCTCAAGCAGCATAGAGGCGGCCGTGCTTTTGCCTGTAGCAATCCCACCGGTAAGCCCCACGACTTTCATAGGGCAGATAGCAAATAGCAAATAGCAAATAGAGTCAATGGCAAGGGGCTGTCCCGTTGGGAAAAGGGGACTGTCCCCTTCCACCGGTTCGTTTACTGATTTATACTGGCTCAATGCCCTACCGGAGCCTCGCCGAGATGTTTCTTTCCCAGGTCAGGCGCTACGGCGACCGGGTTCTCTATCGGTTTGCGCGAGACGGACAGTGGGAAAGCTATACCTGGAACGAGGCAGGCCGACAGGTCCGAGAGATCGGGCTTGGGCTGCTCGCGCTGGAAGCCGGGAAGGGGCAGCGGGTGGCCATCTTCTCGGCCAATCGCGTCGAATGGAGCCTGATCGATTGGGCCAATATCTGCGTCGGCGCCTTGACCGTGCCCATTTATGCGTCGAGCTCGCCCGCGCAGGTCTCCGATATAGTCGACCATTCGGGAGCGGCGGTCCTCTTTGTCGAATCGGCGGATCGCCTGGCAAAGCTGGATGTTCGTAGCTCTCCGATCCGCAGCCTGAAAAAGATTGTCGTCATCGATCCGGCCGGGGCCCCTCCACTCTCTGCCTTGGAGGGGCAGGTGATTTCGCTAGCCGCTCTCCGAGAGCTAGGGCGGCGCTACGGCGAAACCCATGATGATCTGTTTGAGCGCGTCGCAGGCTCGCTGGGTCCCGATGATTACCTGACCATCATCTACACCTCCGGGACGACCGGCGAACCCAAAGGTGTCCTGACTTGCCACCGCCATTACCTCTTCATGATCGACGCCGTGAGCGCGGATCTTTATTCGACTGATCAGGATGTGAACCTGCAATTTCTTCCCTTTGCCCATTCGTTTGGACGCCTGGAACATTTTATCGTCGTGGCGAAAGGTTATACATGCGGCTTTGCTCGCTCCATGGAGACGATTGCCAAGGACCTGCTCATCGTACAGCCGACTCTTCTCTTTTCCGTGCCGCGAATTTATGAAAATGCCTATAGCCGGATCCGGGCGAGGGCGGCCGCGAGCGGCCGTCTGAGGAAGGAGCTGTTTCGCTTTAGCCTTGCCGTGGGAAAGCGCGTGAGCGCGTGCCAGAGGGAGGGGAAAAGAATGTCTTTTGGACTTCGCGTAGCCCGCCGGATAGCCCATCGCCTGGTCTATGCCAAGGTTCATGCGGCGTTTGGGGGACGGCTTCGGCTCGCCGTGTCGGGTGGCGCCCCTCTCGCGCCGGAGATCGCCGAGTTCTTCCACGCGCTCGGCATTCTTATCTTAGAGGGGTACGGGTTAACCGAGACCTCGACGGTTTCTCACGTAAACCGCGCCGATCGCTACCGGTTCGGCACCGTCGGGCTGCCGTTGGATGGCGTCGAATGCCGTATAGGCGGGGATGGCGAGATCCTGCTGCGGGGCCCCAATACCTTTGAGGGTTATTATCGCGATCCGGAGGCGACCGCGGAGGCCATCGATCAGGAGGGCTGGCTTCATACCGGCGATATCGGAGAGATCGATGGCGAGGGGTTTCTCCGCATCACCGACCGTAAGAAGGACCTGATCGTCACCTCGGGCGGCAAAAAAGTGGCGCCACAGATCATCGAGAACCTGCTTAAGTCGGACCCTCTTTTCAGCCAGGTCATGGTCATCGGAGATCGCAAGCGGCATTTGATGGCGCTGGTTACGTTGAACCAGGAGCAAATCAGGGAATGGGGAAAGGGTGAGGGGATCGAATTTCGGAGCGCGGAAGAGATGGCTTCCCATCCGCGCGTGCACGCCGTGGTAAAAGAGCGAATCCGCCGGAAGAACAAGACCCTCGCCCCGTTCGAGACCGTGAGGGGCTTTCGGATCCTTGCGCACGAGTTTTCGGTGGAGCGAGGCGAGCTGACCCCGACGCTCAAAGTGCGCAGGCAGATTGTGATGGAGCGTTACCGCGATCTGATCGAGAACGTAACCCATAGAGAGGGATGGCGGTTCCGCCCAAGGCGGATCAGCCTCGGGCTGAGCCTGTCCCCGTGTAACAGGGGGCTCGGAAGAGGTTCATGTGGTCTTCGGAGCGGTGGATGTGGTATATTTATGGTTTAGGAGCCGGGTATGAAGCAGAAAATTCTCTTGGTGGAAGACAATCCAGCGACTATCGACGTGATCATGAAGGAGCTGGAGTTTCTCGGCTATGACTGCATCGTAGCGGAAGACGGGAAAAAGGCCGTGGACCTGAGCTCTTCCCGACGTCCGGATCTGATTATCATGGACATCTCACTGCCCAAAATGGACGGGCTGGAAGCTGCCACGCTCATTCGCGAAAACCCCAAGACCCAATCGATACCGATATTGGCGGCAACCGCTCGGGCCCTGCCGGGCGACCGGGAAAAATGCCTCGAGGCGGGCTGCGACGATTACATTGCCAAGCCTTTTACCCATCGCGAGCTGGGGGCGGCCATAAAGAGACTGCTCAAGGAGCAGTAAAAAGCAAATAGCGAATTGCGGATGGCGAATGGCGGATAACGACCGCCGACCGCGGACCGTTGACCGCTGTCGGCCGTCGGTCGAATGGCGAATTGCGAATGGCGGATGGGAAAGTGAGAGGGCTATCTACTGTTGACTATTGACTCCTTGAGCTGCCAGGCTCAAACCGTAGAGCTGCGCAGCCAACTGGGCAACAAGCAGGTTGGTGTCCTGAAAAAAATCGGGTTCGAGAGCGTACATGGCGATGATGCCGATCGAGTTTCCCCGCGCGATTACCGGAATAGCCGCATAGGAGCGCAAGCCCAGGGCGCGGGTCCAGGCGTCGGTTTGAAGGTAGGTCTCTCGCGAGATATCCGGAAGAATCACGATATTTTGGTTTTGCATCACCCATCCAGGGATCCCTTCGCTAAGCATGTAGTCCCGCGCTGCCGTTTCGGGCAGGTTTTTGATTCCGCCTTTTTGGGTCATCTGCAAACGGTTGGTTTCTACATTCAATTCATAAAGCATGACCAGAACCGGCCGGATCAGGCGTAGCACCGTGTTGATGAGTTCTTCACGAATCGTCTGGAGGTCGCTTTCGGAATGGCAGACCTTGGCAAAGCTCTGGAGGAACCATTTGTAAAAATACTCTTCCTTCAGCGCTGCTGAGGTTTTTTTATGCTGCAAATAAAAGTAGATAAGGCCGCCGAAGAGCGGCGGGTAGGTGATCACCAGGAGAAGCGCCACGGGATCGATTCCCGCAATAGGCTCAACACGCAAGAGGGCAAGGAGCAATGCGAGCAGGCCAGCGATGGCAAGAAGTCCAATGATGAACAGGAGGGCTTGTCCCCGTTGTGGCCCGAGAGACACGTTGGTCCTGAAAGTCGCACAA
>JACPFH010000440.1 GCA_016183075.1 Deltaproteobacteria bacterium
AGAGCAAGGGTCATCTGGCCCGCTTCGATCTTTGACAGGTCGAGAACGTCGTTGATGAGGCCATGGAGGTGACGTCCACTAGCCGCGACGTCCTCGAGAGCGCTCCGGATCCTTTCAGGAACCTCACCGTAGATCTTGTCGAGAATCATTTCGGTAAGGCCCAGGATCCCATTCAGCGGGGTGCGCAGCTCGTGCGACATATTCGCCAGGAACTGCGACTTGTGACGGCTGGCGATCTCGAGCTGGCTTCCTTTTTCCTCGATCTCGCGAAAAAGCCGCGCGTTCTGAAGGGTGAGCGTCGACTGAGTGGCGAAGGTCTGGAGGAGGTTTACAATCTCGATCGAGAAGTTTCCGGCCTCTCGCCGCCAGACGACCAAGCCGCCCGCGATCACTTCCTCGCGAAGAAGAGGCACCGCGAGCAGCGATCGATAGCCAAGCCGTGCCAAGATGGGGCGGACTCGTGGGACAACAATTCCACGCTCATCTAGGAGGTCGGGAATTTGAACCGGAGCTTGGCTCGCCGCAGCTTGTCCGAGCGCCCCCTCTCCAAGACGGATCGGCTCCGACCGAAGCGCCTTGGCCAGCTCTTGCTCCATCCCATGCGTGGCCCTGAGCTGAAACTCCTGCGTGCCCTCATCGTATTCATAGATGGCGCCGCCGTTGGTCTCCGAAAGCTGGACCGCGCGGGCGACAACGGTGGTGAGCACCGTCTGCAGATCCAGGGTAGAGCTCACCGCTTGGCTCACATCCCCTAGAGCCTTTAGCTGGCCCAGAGCCTTAGTCAACTCGCGGGTGCGCTCCTCCACTTTCTGCTCCAGGGTGGCGTAAGAGTCATGAAGCTGGCTTGCCATGCTGTTGAAACCATCGGCCAGGGCCTCCAGCTCATCCCCGGTTCGGACCTCGATCCGTTGCTCGAGCTCTCCCGCCCCGATCCGAGCCGCCCCCGCCTGGATCGCCTGGATGGGGGTCACCATCCTCGTGGCGAGAAAGAGACTCACGAGGACCGACAACCCGATACCGAGCAAGACAAGCACCGCCGTGCGATAGATGGAGGCGTAGAGCGGCGCGAACGCCTCCCCAAGCGGCAGATCCACGAAGACGAGCCAGCCCAATGGTGCGATTGGAGCGGATGCCGTGAGGACCTGGCGCCCCTGAAAATCCTGCACGATCGGCGTTTCTGTTGTATCCTGACCTGGTTTACCGAGGTTCGCACGCGCCGTCTGCACCTGTCGAAATGAGGAGAGATCGGTTTTCTGGAGGACCAGGCTGATATCAGGGTGGGCGATGAGCTGCCCGCGCGCGTCCACCACGTACGCCCGCCCGGCCTTGCCGATCGTGATTTGTGAGACGACATCCCAGACGAACTTCAGGTTCACTTCGGCTACTGTCACACCTGCCTGCTGTCCCTTCCCTCGGATCGCGATCGTCATGTACGGCTCGGACTCTTTTCGGAAGTAGACGGGACCAAAGTAGGTCTTTCCTGGCTTGGTCTCGTGGAACTTCGGATCAGCCGAGAAGTCGGTCCCGCTGCCCACTACGTCGATGGCGAGGCGGGAAAGCTTGAGCAGCTCGCGGCCGGAGGCGTCGAGCCAACTGACTTCCGTGACGGGGGGAGCCTGCCGAAAGAGCCGGAAGTACTCAAGACGGCGCTCCTCGAGGGCCATGCCTGCACCGATCTGGGGCTGGCTGGCCAAACCGACCTGTCGCTCGATCTCCTTGATGAACTGCTCGATCTTCGACGCCGCGGCCAGCGCCTTCTCACGCCGGATAGAGACGAGACCCGCCTTGTGATCCTGGTACGAGAAATAGCTCTCAATGAGCCCGCTAGTCAGCAACGCGCCGCTAACCAGGCCGGCGAAGAGGATCACGTATTTGCGGAAGAGCCGGCCTTGCTTCATTTTAGATTTTTGATTTTGGATTTTCGATTATCGGAGCAAGAGAAACCAAACTGATTTCGAAATTTATTGTGCATTTGTTTTTCTCCTTAATCCAAAATCGGCAATCGCAAATCTAAAATCATTCGATCACCTCGTCCACCCGGAGGAGGATCGACTGCGGAATCGTGAGGCGAAGCTGCTTTGCCGTCTTTAGATTGATCACCAGCTCAAACTTCGTCGGCTGCTCCACGGGCAGATCGGCGGGCTTGGTGCCTTTCAGGATCTTGTCCACATAAGTGGCGGCGCGCCGGGACAAGTCGGCGAAGTTTGTCCCATAGGACATGAGGCCACCATCGTCCACAAATTCTCGCCTGTCGTATATCGCTGGCAGCCGGCTCTTTACCGCAAGCTCTGCAATCTCTGTTCGGTGATCGCCGGCGACGACGCCCGCCACCAGCATAAGGACTGCGTCAGCCCGCCCCTTGTCTGCGGCTCGGAATGCGGTCTCAATATCCTTGGGACTTAGGACGTCCAGGTATTGAAGCTTCACTCCGAACGCCCCTGCGGCGAGCTCCACCTCTCTTAACTGTTGTGCGTAGCCCGGTTGGGTCGAAGTCCCGAGGACGGCCACGCGGGAGAGCTTGGGAACGATCTCCTTCAAAAGCTCCAGTCGTTTTCCGCTTATCTCCGGGGCAAGTCTGGACAATCCCGTAATGTTCCCGCCAGGTCGGGCCAGGCTGGCGACGAACCCGCTCCCAACAGG
>JACPFH010000441.1 GCA_016183075.1 Deltaproteobacteria bacterium
AGCAAGTATGTCATTGTTTATACCGCTTACTCGCGTGTCGGTCCCGGCGTGGCCCTGGCGCTCACGGAAGATTTCGACCACTTCGAGCGCCATGGGATGATCATGCCACCGGAAGATAAGGACGCGGCCCTTTTTCCTCGTCGTATCCGCGGCCAGTGGGCTTTGATCCATCGCCCGGTCAGCGCTCCCGGCGCGCACATGTGGATGTCCTATTCGCCCGATCTGCGCCACTGGGGCAGCCACAAGCTGATGCTCGAAGCCCGGCATGGCGGGTGGTGGGATGCCAATAAAATCGGCCTCTCGCCCCCGCCCATCGAAACTCCGCAGGGTTGGTTGGTGATTTACCATGGTGTGCGGCAGACACCGGCCAGCTCGATTTACCGACTGGGACTAGCTCTGTTTGATTCACAAACGCCGGAAGTTTGCCTCAAACGCAGTGACGAATGGATCTTTGGCCCCCAAGAATCCTACGAGCAACGCGGGGATGTCGACAACGTCGTCTTTCCTTGCGGCTATACCCTTGCCTCCGATGGCGATACGATCAACCTTTACTACGGTGCGGCGGATACGAGCGTGGCGCTCGCGTCAGGAAGCGTGCGCCAGCTCCTGCGCTGGCTTGACGAGCACGGAAGCAGGTAAGGGCAACCTAACGCGGGCACCCTTGAGAGGAAACCATTCCTCTGTTCCGCAAACAAAGGGGCTTTCAGGATAAAAGGTATTAGGGTATTGTCTGAAGGGAGCTTAGAAATGAGTAACAATAACCGCATGGATCGCGGAGAATCTGGCCTTTTCGTAAACGAGGCGGACGATTCGCCGGACATTGCTTTGCAGGACCAGTCTCAGGAAGCTAGCTGGGATCCTGATCAACTCCTGATCCGGGAAAGCGAGATTGAGGAGGTGTCGGATGAGGAAGAGGCTGGCACTGACTTCGAGAACGATACCTTACAGAAGGGTAGAAATCCGGTTTTCGTATATCTCCGTGACCTGGGATCCATTCGCCTCCTGACCCGCGAAGAAGAAGTAAAGCTGGCCCAGAAGATCGAGGAGGGTGAGGCACAGATTGCCGCAGAGGCCCTATCTTCCCTTCTTGCTCTCCGCTGTGCGCTCGATCTAGCGAAGAAGGTCGCCATCGGGCTCGTAAACGTGCGTGATGTGGTGAGCGATCCAGAACGGATACCGGATGAGGAAATCCTCAAAGCTCGTTTTCGGACGCAAATCAGAAAGCTGCAGTATCATGCCCGGAGTTATGAATCCATGGCCTCGTACCGGGACAAGCGAATCACTGAAGAGCGTCGGAGACAGCTCGATATAAAAATGATCCGGCAAAGAAAGAAAATTGCGGACGCCATCAAGGGCCTTCGACTTAACCCTGGACAGATCGAAGTTATTATTGAAGGCTACAAGCAAACCCAAGCGAGGCTGAAGGAACTGGAACGGAAAATCCCGGGAAAGGCAAGAAAAAGAGCCGCGATTCGGACCCTAGAGAAAGAAACGGGCATGCCCGCTCAGGAAGTTGGGCGGAGGGTCAGGGCCATTCTTGACAAAAAAGCCCAGGTCGCCCTGGCGAAGAATAAATTTGTCGAGGCCAATCTACGCCTGGTTGCAGCCATTGCGAAAAAGTACTGCGGCCGGGGCCTCCCGTTTCTCGATCTAATCCAGGAAGGCAATATCGGCCTCATGAGGGCCGTAGAAAAATTCGACTACCGGCTCGGTTTTAGGTTTTCAACTTACGCAAGCTGGTGGATACGCCAGGCGATTACCCGATCCCTGACAGACCATTCTCGCACTATCCGCATCCCGGTCCATATAGTTGACATGGCTAGCAAATTTAGCCGAACCGCTCTTTATCTCAACCGCCAACTCAACCGGCGGCCCACCGTGGAGGAGATTGCCGCTGAAATGGCAATGCCGTTAGAAAAGGCCCAATCGATCCTGACCGTGGTGAAAGAGCCGGTCTCTCTTGAAACACCCATAGGTGATGGAGAAGAGAGCTGTCTCGGTGAGCTAATCAAGAATGAGCACTCTCCCGACCCTGAAGAAGTAGTCATTGGACTTAATCTCAAGAAGCAGGTGCAAAAAATTCTGACAACTCTTACCCCTAGGGAGGAAAAGATCGTCCGCATGCGATTCGGGATCAGAGAAAAATCGGAATACACGCTAGAGGAAGCAGGGAAGGTTTTTGGAGTCACGCGTGAAAGAATTCGCCAAATTGAAGCCGCAGCACTTAGAAAGCTGCGCCAGCCGCAGAGAATTGCCACCTTGAAGGGCCGGCAGTAGTCAACACGCGAGATCCGAGGGCAGGAAAATCCATCCGGGTTGCTCGATGGAGTTAAGAATGATAGGGTAAGAATTGCTTCTTTAGAGCCGATCTCTTGTTGAAAGAGCCTCTGAGCTTTAAATGAGCCGGAGGCTTTTTATTTTAATCCAGGGAGGGTCATATGTCAGAGGCGATGGCTCAACGCAAACTGCAAGACGGAACGTTGATTCGGCATAAGGTGACAGGGTACGAAGGGCGGATAGACGGCACTACGGAGATCAAGACGTGCTTCACCGCGGCAGGAGAGTTGTTCGATAAGTCCAGCAGCAAGCAGATCTTTCAGTATCGTGTAGCGGTTAAGGGGGAGTCCATGCGAAGGATCGCCCCGGCAGAGGATCTGGAAATCCTTGAAGACGCCGTTGAGATTGTCTGCGCTCATTGTCACATCTCTTTTCGGACCAAGCCCGGCCTCGTAGATAAACCCCGCGGTCGCTGTCAATGCGGCGGGTGGATCTGCCCATCCTGCCTGGCTTGCAGGAACACGAACGAGGAAGCTGCCCAAAGCGGGCAGTCCCCCTGCCTCAAGCAGCGTAAGCGATTAGCCCGGAAGCTAACTCTCCAGAAAAAAAACAAGGTGGGTTGACACCACGGGAAAGACAACGTAGACTGAGTTTCCTTCTTCAGTATGGGACCTTCTGAAAGAGGAAACGACAAGAGTTGAAGGTCCAGTCAGTCTTTCCTTGCGAGGCGATACCCAAAGGATGCACCGACCAGAGCGTGGTTGCCGCCTTTCAGTTTCCCATGTTCTGCTCTTACTAGTGGTCAGGTTCTCGGGGTCAAAGACACTAACATTCTCTTATTAAGGGGGAGAGCATGAGTAACAAATTGTATGTTGGCGGCTTGCCCTATTCGGCAACGGAAGAGCAGCTGCGGGAAATATTCGCGGCGCACGGGACCGTCGAATCGGTCAAGGTGATCACGGATAAATTCACGGGTCGGTCACGGGGCTTCGGCTTTGTGGAGATGAGTTCCGGCGGGGAAGCTCAAAAGGCGATCCAGGCCCTCAACGGCACCCAACTGGATGAGCGCACCCTGGTCGTCAATGAGGCCCGGCCGCAGGAAAGGCGCGAGGGTGGAGGTGGAGGTGGAGGTCGAGGAAACAGGAGCGGCGGGCGTAACCGCTGGTAGTTTTTTCCGTTCTTGAATAGAAGAAGAAGGGGGCAACGGGTCGGTTCGCCCCCTTTTTTTTGGTTTATAGGACCTCGTTCCTCTCGAAATAAGAGCCTCGATTCAAACATGCGCCTTTCGTCTCATTCCCCACTCCTGTATAATCCCCAACTTAATGATGCGCAGCATCGCCCTCTCGCTTGTATCTTTTAGCCTTGGTTTCATCGCCTGTTCCCTGCCTCCGGCAAGGACGGACGGACCCGAACCCACGCTGCCCCGCAGCGCTGCAAGCCAGACCGGCATCGCGTCGTGGTATGGCCCGGGATTTCACGGCCGCCTCACCGCGAGTGGAGCCGTCTATAACCAGCACGATCTCACGGCAGCCCACCAGACGCTTCCTTTGGGCACGAAAGCGATGGTTACGAATCTCGAAAACGGGCGGTCCGCGGAGGTCACCATCAATGACCGCGGTCCCTTCCTCAAAGGGCGCATTATCGATCTTTCCTATGCTGCGGGGAAAATGCTCGGAATGATCGGGCGGGGCACCATTCCGGTTCGCGTTGAGGTGATCGACAGCGGCCCGCACCGGATATCGACGATCCGGAAGAGCTTGGACTATACCCTGCAGGCCGGTTCGTTTGTTTCGCTGGAAAATGCGCGCCGGCTCAAGGAGCATCTGATGAGAGTTCATCCCCAGATCTCGCAGATCGCGATCGTCCCGATCCGGGCAAACCATGCCACTTACTACCGGGTGCAATTGGGGACTTTCCCGGACCGGCGCGAGGCGGAGGACCACGCTCGCCAGTTGGCCCGCCTGGGATTTTCCACCATCATCATGGAGAAATAAATGGCCCCTAACCGATGGGGAGGCCGGCTGTGCTCTCTGGGCTTCGTTCTCGTCCTGCTCGGCTGCGGCGAAACGGACCTCCCCGTCTCTCCCACTCGGCCGCCTCAACCCTTCGACGAAGTCAAAACGGAGATTTCGCGCCTGAGAGGGCTTCCCTTTCTACGCGAAGTCGCCTTAGAAACGAAAAATCGGGAAGAGATCGGCTCTCTTTCGGCCGAGCCGGTTGAGGACATCGCGGAAGAAAAATCCTCGTTGATGGCCGAGATCTACCAGCGCCTTGGTCTGCTAACCGACGGGGCAGACTTCAGCAAAGACCTCGTGGAACTCCAACTCTTCCGGCACAGCGTTTACTACGATGGCGCAAGGCAAAAAATCGTCGTTCCGCAAGAGCCTTTAAAACCGGCACGCGCTTTTCTACGCTTCCCCGGAAAAATCAGCGAAGAGACGACAAAACAGCTCCTTCTCGCTCACGCCCTCGCCCACGCGCTCCAGGATCAACATTTCCAATGGCGCGCCAGAATCAGGAGCCGAAATACCCAAGACTCGAGATTACCCCTGCATGCCGTCATGCAGGGAGATGCGATACTCGTGGGGCTGGCCTACCTCGCGGCACGCAAAGAGAGCGGAAAAGAGCAGATCGTCGACGCGGTCAAATCCCTCTTCCGGGCCTCCCCGGCCTTCGAACGCGAGCTCTCCGTTCGCCCCGACCTGCTGCGCCAGAAGCTGGCTTTCGAATACCTTTACGGGAGTCAATTCGTCTTGTGGGCTTACTCGCATAAAGGTTGGGATGGCGTCAACCGGCTGTTCTTGCGGCCTCCTGTCTCCACGGCGCAAATTCTTCACCCGGAGAAATACTATGTAAAGCGCGAGGAGCCGCTCCGGATCATCCCGTGGAAGCTTCTCCGCCAGTCTGGCGCGCAGAAAATCGATCAGGAGACATTGGGAGAATTTACGTTGCGGCTGCTTCTCGCCCAAACCGCGGGTAGAGAGGAAGCGGAAAAAGTCGCCGCCGGCTGGCTCGGAGACACGTTGTTAGCTCTGCGCAACGGAGACGAGTTGATTCTCGGTTGGGTGATAGCCTGGGAAAGCCAGGCCGGTGCCCGCGAGTTTCTCGGCGCCTACCGCCGGGTCCTGGAAAGGCGCTATGGGCCTGTGTTCGATGCAACCTCCGCCGGCAACGACACCCTCGTTTCCCGTGAAGGCGCCCACCCGCTTCTGCTTCAAATCAAGGACAATTTTGTCTTTGTGCTCGATGGGATGCCGGCGCCTCGTTCCATAGAGGTTGCCGCGGGGCTGTGGGACGAGCTGGAGACGACCAGGGATGCGCCCCAGATTCCCTTCGACCAGGTCCGCCGGTCTCAGGGCCTGGCATCATTCAGGAAATAGAGCTCCCCGTCCCTTCTTACACGCCCCTCCTGGATCAACTTGCGAAGATGGGCCTCGACGGAGCGCCGGGCTATGGAATGCAGCGGTGCCGGCGTGTCCGTGTAGATCGCCTCCACCATCGACGCAGTCGTGCGGTGGCCCTCCCGCAGCGCATCCATGATCTGGCGCTCGCGCATGAGCCGGTGCTCGATATACTCCCTGATCTTGCCGTGGGGATCCTCGATGACCGGACCATGACCCGGGAAAAGCCGGTAAAGCTTTAGGCGTGAGAGCTTTTCCAACGAACGAAGGTATTGCACCATGTCTCCATCCGGCGGCGCGATCACCGTCGTCCCGCGGCCGAGAATGTGGTCCCCGGTGAACAGGATCTGACGCTCGGGCTCGTAGAAGCAGCAGTGCCCCGACTCATGGCCGGGAGTATGAACCACCTCCAGCCGCCCCCCATCATAGTCGATGGTGTCGCCCTGCGAGTACACAAGATCCTCGCCGCCCAGATAGCCGGCGCGAAGACGCGAGATTCCGAGCTT
The DNA here is from genome assembly GCA_016183075.1 of Deltaproteobacteria bacterium. Taxonomy (GTDB): domain Bacteria; phylum Desulfobacterota; class Binatia; order UBA9968; family UBA9968; genus 2-12-FULL-57-22. The sequence goes on from JACPFH010000441.1 coordinate 6,185, forward strand.
CGCTCCGCAGCGCTTTTTCAGCGCCAGCGCGCCGCCGCAGTGATCGCGGTGGATGTGGGTCAACAGGATCTTCTCGATTCTCTTTCCCCCCATCGCCTCCGCCTCAGCCAATATGCCGTCGATATTGTCCGGCGACGGCAGGGCGACGTCGATCACGGTGATCGCCTCGCGACCGAGCAGATATTGGTTGGTCCCCTCCAGCGTCATGTAGCCCGGATTAGCCGCCCTAAAATGGCGGATGTGTTCTAAACCCTGCATCGTTTACCCGTTTCTACTTTCACTTGGAACTCCGCGGGGCCCAAACGGCGGGCCAAGCTACGACCATACCACGTAGGTGGCAATACCAATGATTATGACAACCCACCAGAGAGTAAGCTCCGTTCGCATCCAGAGCTTGTAATTCCGAAAACGCAGAGCCTGCGGCAGCCAGTTGGTGCCGGCTCGAAGCACGATGTAAATTCCCATTACCTGAGCCACACCGCCCAATGCCGCGTGAAAGGTGGGAACAAAGTAGTAGGGACGTAACAACCGGCCAGGCAATTCGGGTAGTACATTGTCCCGGAATGAGGGAAGCATGATCAGGGCAATCATTACCAGATTAAGCACCATGACGCTTCCCTGACAAATAGCGTGCGCGCGGTAATGCTTTCCTCGGGCAAGCATCATCCCTGCCAAGAGAGCAACGCCCATCGAGAGTTGAACAACCAGGTTCATGTCGGCGGCCAGCGTTGGGCCCCCAAGAAAACCGCCCTGATCCCAAAGCGACATATACCGCACCATGCTTGTAACTTTAGGGTGCATGGTAATCGATGATCTAAGCGATCTCAAGGACCGTACTCAGAGGAAACCGCGCGCAGATGGAAAGACAACCAGGCCTGCACACGAAACTGTTTTTTACGTGCGAGGCGAGCTATCTTTCGTAGAGGGTCTTGACCAGGCCGCTGGCTTCGATTTCTTTCAAGTAGGTAAGATCGAGCAGGCTCTCGGGGGCAACTGCTTTCGCTTTGGGATTGCGTTGCGCAATCTCATCCAGGACGAGCTGAATCCCTTTGACCGTGGGATAGGGGATTCTGGGCATGACCTTGACCGCGTAGTGCCGATAGGTCTCCTCCAGCATGTCGCGCTCCGTGATGCGCGAATATTTGGCCAAGATCTTGAGGCTGAATTCCGGATCGGTCTTGAAGCGATGCAGGCCTTCGACGTAGGCTCTGAGATAGCGGCGCATGGTACCGGGATTGTCCCGGACGAAACTCCGGGTCGCTACCACTCCGGCTCCTTGATAGTCGACGCCGATGGCACTTAGATCCACGAGCATATGGAAGCCGAGCTTGAGCGCGCGCAGGTTGAGCGGCGAAGAGAGAACACCGCCATCGATCGCTCCGGAAGCCAATCCCGCCAGAATTTCCTGCGATCCGCCCATCTGGATGAGCGGCACCTCTCTGTCGGGCTGAAGCCCCCAACGGCCTAAAAGGTAGCGCAGCAGGAAATCATCCGAGGTGCCGAAACGCGTAACGCCGAGCTTTCTCCCTTTGACCTCCTCGGGGCGTTTGATCTCCGGCTTCACCATCAGTTTCTGGCCCGGCTTATGGTTGGGACCGGCAAGCATCACGAGGTCGGCGCCCGCCAGATTGGCCTGGATCACGGCCGGGATGGCGATCTCCGCGATTGGAATCTCCTTGGCCAGCATGGACTGAACCACGCGCGAGCTCCCGGCAACGTAGATGAGCGCAACGTCGAGCCCGTTCTTTTCGAAGTACCCGCCCTCTTTCGCAACCCACACGACCGCCATGGAGCCCACTGTGGTCGGGTAAGCAACCTGGAGCCTGGTCAGTTGCGCCAAGCCGGGCACCGGCCACGCTGAGAGCACAAGCGCGACGACAAATCCTAGAGCACGAAGGCTACACCTGAGAGAGCCCTGCGATTGCTGCATTTCAGCCCGCTGTTTACTGGAATCTCCCGCAAAAAGCAAGATAGAGTCGCCGGCTCCGGGAACAGCTCGCGGCGCGCGACTCGGTTCGGCAGGTCGTTATCGACGAAGTGCAGAAGGTACCGCAACTCCTTGACGAGGTCCACCGGCTCCACGAGCGCCAAGCCGTGCGCTTCGCGTTGTGCGGCTCCAGCGCTCGCAAGGTCAAGCGCGGCCAAGCTAACCTTCTGGGCGGGAGAGCGGTGCGCTACGAGTTGCACGGCCTGACCGCCCGGGAGATTGGAAAA
>JACPFH010000094.1 GCA_016183075.1 Deltaproteobacteria bacterium
ATCCGTCAGTCGTCGGTTCTGTATGCCATGGTAGTTCCTATGATAAACGAAAATGTGTGCGAATCGAAACGCTTTCCACGCTGGAATCATGCCGATTAGGAGGTGGATGATGGAATTCACGTCGCTCGATTACGTCGTGGTGATCGTCGAGGATTTAGACCGAGCCGTAAAATTTTACACCGAGATCCTGGGGCTTCCGCTCGGGCACCGTTCGGGGGACTATGCTCAGTTCTCTCTCGGCACGACGCGCCTTGGACTCTATACCAGAGCGGCCATGTCGATGACCTTGGGCAAGCCGCTTCGGAGCCCGTCACCGGATGCTCCGGGATTCGAGATTGGTTTCAAAGTTTCCGATGTCGACGGCGCGTTCTCGGAGCTGACCGCGCTGGGGGTGACGCCCGTAATGCCGCCGACTACGCGCCCGTGGGGCCAACGGACGGCATACGTAAGAGATCCGGATGGCCATCTCATAGAGCTTGCGCAAGACTTGCGTGCATCGTAGAGAATTGGGAGGGGTCTGGGTTCACGAGATGCACCGCAGTGGGTTCGCCAATATTTAATGGGGAGGTATCTTTGGGTATGAACATTATCGACGCTGACGGCCACGTGATCGAAGACGAGACTCTGCTTGACTACCTGGACGAGCCCTATCGCAGCGGCAAAACAAAAGGGGGAATTATCGGGCCCGTGCGAAGCGTGCTGGGCAACGTGTTCCCGTCGCTGGATTTTCATCATTTGGTAACCTTCAAGCGCAGCGAGCGGGCCTTCGGTGGAGGCAAGCGCGTCGGGCCGGAGCAGTGGATCGAGTTCCTCGACGTGGCGAAGTTCGAGTATGCCGTTCTATATCCAACGATCGGCTTGGCCATGGGCAACATCAGCTATCCCGATTGGGCATGCGCGGTAGCGCGGGCTTACAACAACTGGATTCATGATCGCTATATGAAGCGCAGCCCTCGCCTCAAGGGCATGGCCCTGCTCCCCATGCAAGACGTGGGCGAGGCGGTTCTTGAGCTGCGCCGCGCGGTGAAAGAGCTCGGCATGCCCGGCGCAATGCTTCCCTCCAGGGGGTTACCCTTTGATCTCGGTCATCCGACCTATTGGCCGGTTTACGCGGAGGCGGAAAAACTAGGCTGCGCGCTTGCCGTGCACGGGGGTTGCCATCACGGCATGGGGCTGGACACCCTCGAGACCTTCGTGCCGATCCACGGGATGGGCCATCCGCTGTCGCTGCTGATTGCGTTTAGCGGAATGGTCTACCACGGCGCGTTCGATGAGTTTCCGCGGTTGCGGGTCGGCTTTTTGGAAGGCGGCGCCGCCTGGGTGACGTTTTGGATGGACCGAATGGATCGATCGCACCACTACTTTGGCGAGCTCGATGTGCAGGGAAGGTACAAGGGTCCGTCGATGGAGCAAAAGCCGAGCGATTATTTGAAGAGAGACAATGTCTTCGTCGGGTGTGAAGGGGGCGAGGAAGGGCTGGAGTACCAGGTCCGCCGGGTCGGCAACCATCATTTCCTTTTTGCCAGCGATTTCCCCCACGAGATCGGTCCCGAGGACATCATGCATGAGATCGATGAAGTTCGCGAATACCCGGGTCTGGCCGACGAAGATAAGGCGGCTATTCTGGGCGGCAACGCCCGGCGCTTCTATCAAGTTCCGGCGGGCCTTTGAGACGCCTTAATCATGATCAAGGAATTTGGAAACCGGTGACGAGTTTGATAACAATTATCGAAGGGAAAGGAGGTAGTGAACCATGGCCAGAGGCGAGCTCGAAACTGTAGCCCGAGCGTTGGTCCCGAAAGGCAAGGGAATATTGGCGGCTGACGAAAGTTCGGGCACGATCAAGAGGCGTTTTGACAGCATCAAGCTCGAATCCACAGAAGAGAACCGCCGCGCGTACCGCGATATGCTGTTTACGACACAGGGCATTGAGGAATTCATCAGCGGTGTGATTCTGTACGACGAGACCATAAGGCAAAAAGCCAGAGACGGCAGATCCTTTCCCGCGGTGCTGTCCCAGAAGGGCATCATCCCCGGCATCAAGGTCGATAAAGGAACAATCGATTTGCCGGGGTTCCCTGACGAAAAAGTGACCGAGGGACTCGATGGCCTTCGTGGCCGGCTTGCCGAGTACCGGGAGCTGGGGGCGCGCTTCGCCAAGTGGCGCGCCGTGATCACTATCGGTGCGGGCATTCCGAGCCGAATCTGCATCGAGGCGAACGCACATGCCCTGGCCCGCTATGCCGCGCTGTGCCAGGAAGCGGGCTTGGCGCCGATCGTTGAGCCTGCAGTCCTGATCGCCGGCGACCACACGATCGAGCGCTGCGAAGAAGCGGAGGAGGCGACGCTAAGGTGCGTGTTTTCCGAGCTTCTGGAGCATCGTGTGGCGCTTGAGGGAATGTTGCTCAAACCGAGCATGGTCCTTTCCGGTAAAGAGTGTCCGAAGCAGGCAAGCGTTGAGGAGGTGGCGACGGCAACGATGCGCTGTCTGCGTCGGGTCGTTCCGGCGGCCGTGCCGGGAATCGTTTTCCTCTCCGGCGGGCAGAGCGCGGAGCGGGCCACAGAGCACCTCAATGCGATGAACGGCATGGACAGCCACCCGTGGGAAGTGAGCTTCTCGTATGCCCGGGCGCTTCAGGACCCCGCCCTCAAAGCCTGGAAGGGCGAGGCCGCGAACGTCTCTGCGGCGCAGAAAGTTTTCTACCACCGCGCCAGGTGTAACGGCGCCGCCCGTTACGGCAAGTACTCGAAGCAGATGGAGGCGTTGGCGGCCTAAGACTGCTCCCCGGCAGTCTTCATCTCCCGGGCCGAAGCAGTTTCGCGGTAGCGCTTGCGCTTCTCCGCTCGCTCGCTTGCCTGCCGCCACATGCGGCAGAAAGCGCAAAGCTCCGCCGTCGTGGGCTGGCCGCACGCAACGCAGTCCCGCAGAACGTGGTCATCGGCTCCCACTTGGAGGCGCGGTTGGGCGTCTTGGAGAAAGTGCGTCAGAAAGCGTTGCTTGGCGCCGGGAGATTCTGCCTCGATACGGGCCAGGGCATCTTTATAGAGAAGGGACTTTGCTTTCAAAGCGTTGGGGCACTCCTCCACGATGTAATCGATGCCGTGAAGCAGCGCATATGCCGCCGTCTCCCGCTCCGTCAGCATAAATAACGGTTTCACCCGTTTGACGAGCCTTCCACCCGTGCTCGGCAGGACCGGCGACTGCCGCGCAAGATGCCTGATCTGCCAGTGCAGGATATTGCCCAGGAGGACAGCCGTCTCATCGTCCAGATTGTGGCCTGTGGCGACCGTGTCGAATCCTCTTTCGTAGGCCTCGCGGTTTAAAATGTAGCGCTTGCTGAGACCGCAACCGGAGCACGGCGCTCGTCGGAGCGTCCGGGAAAGCTCGGTCACGTTCATCCCGTGCTCCTTTGCCAGGTCCACGGTGAACAGTTCGAGCCCGCGCTGCCGGGAAAAACACAGAGCCTTCTCGTAAGATAAGCTCGAGTACTCACCGATGCCGAGATGGATGTGAAGGCCGGCGGCTTTGTAACCCATGCGCGCGAGCACATGCCACAGCGAAAGACTATCTTTTCCGCCGGAGACACCGACGAGGATACGATCGTTGCGGTCGAACATCCGGTGGCGTCGAATCACCCGCGCGACCTGGGTTTCGAAGTATTCGAGATAATCCGGCTTGCAGAACGCCGAGTTGTGTCTCGGCAGCTCCATGATCGCCTTCTCGCCGCACTTGATGCAGCGCATGGTTAACCTCCCGAGATCGCGGAGAGGATTTCAATCGTGTCGCCAGCTTCCGCCATTTCGTCCCGGGTGAGCAAGGCGCCGTTGCGTATCACCAGGACCGACTCCGGATTGAGGTTGAGCTCTCGCAGCAGGTCCCTGACCTGCCGCTTTCCCTCGACCTCGATCTCCCGCCGTTTCGGATTGCGGATTATTACTTTCATCCGGGATTGACTCCGCGGCAAAAATCGACCATAGCAAGCACGCTAGGGGGTGTCAATTTTGCGCCTCCTGGCAAGTATCAGATCTCTCTGATAGTTTATGGGCGAAACCGGGGACCGATGGTCAAAAAGGAGATTTCAAGCGGGGCGACGAGGAGTTCGGACATTACGGTTTCCGAGTGGATGACGAAGGACGTCGTGACCGTCGAGGTCTTTGACAGCATCGGACTTGCACGGCGTCTCATGGCCAAGAACCGGATCAACCAACTCCCGGTGCTCGATGGGGATAAGCTCGTCGGGATCGTCACGGATCGGGATATCCGCGATGCCTATCCCACGAGCATGGTAATCAACCGGACCAAAGAAATCGACCGCTTTGCGGACACCTATACCGTCGAAGAGGCCATGTCTTTTAACGTGATGACGGTCCAGCTGCAAACTCCCCTGGCAACTGCGGTCGCGCTGTTGCGCCAGCACCGGATCGGTTCGTTGCCGGTGGTGGACGGGGAGAAGCTTGTCGGGATTATCACCCGGAGCGACATCCTGGATTTTGTTCTCAGTGGATCCAGCCTCGGCGAGATCTCGGCCGGCAAGCCGCACAGGGCGAAGGGCAAAAAGGCGTCCTCCCTCGAGGAGTAGAGCGGTACAGCTTGTTGTCGGAACAAGGACGCCGGCAACATGCGCGCTTCGTAGACTCAAGGAGCGAAAGGTCAGGAGACCAGACATGGAGAAGAAGGTAATCAAATCCGAAGAGGAATGGAGAAAAGTGCTCACCCCGGCACAGTTTCATGTCTGCCGGGTGAAGGGGACCGAGACGGCCTTTACCGGGCAGTATTGGGATTGCAAGGAGGCTGGCACGTATAAATGTGTTTGCTGCGGCAATGACTTGTTCAGATCGGAAACCAAATTCGATTCAGGGACGGGGTGGCCGAGCTTTTGGGCGCCGGTTGCCCCTGAAAACGTGAAAACGGAGGACGATTTCAGCCACTTCATGCGCCGCACGGAAGCGATGTGCGCGCGCTGCGACGCCCATCTCGGTCACGTGTTCGATGACGGTCCGGCGCCGACCGGCAAGCGGTATTGCATCAATTCGGTCGCCCTGGAACTGGTCAAGGAAAAA
>JACPFH010000046.1 GCA_016183075.1 Deltaproteobacteria bacterium
CAAAAGATGCGTGGCAAAGGAATGGCGCATCGTGTGCGGGCCGGCCGGCTTCGCGATCCCAGCCTTGAGCCTTGCATCTTTGACCGCCTTCTGGAGGACCGATTCATGGAGGTGGTGTCGGCGCCTTTCTCCTGTGACCCGGTCAGTGTAATGGCTCGTGGCCGGGAACACCCACTGCCACCCCCATTCTTTGCCTGCGTTCGGGTACTTTCGCTCCAGAGCGTTGGGCAGACTGACGCGACCCAGGCGCGCCTTGAGATCCTCCTCGTGCTGGTGTTTCACGACCTGCAAGTGTCGGAGGAGGGGTTCTTTCACTGCTGCGGGAAGCATCGTGTGCCGGTCCTTGTCGCCCTTTCCAGCCCGAACGACAATCTGGTTGCTGGAAAAGTCGATATCCTTGACTCTAAGACGACAACACTCCATGAGCCGCAGACCAGCGCCATACAGAAGCATGGCCATTAACCACGGAGTACCCTCCAGACAAGCCAGAAGCCGCTGGACTTCTTCTTTTGTAAGGACGACCGGCAAGCGCCTATGTCTTTTGGCGCGAACGACACCTTCAATCAGACCAATCTTTCTCTGGAGCACTTCCTGATAAAGAAACAAAAGCGCGTTGAAGGCTTGATTCTGAGTTGACGAGCTAACGTGGGACTCGGTCGCTAGGCTGGAGAGAAACCGAGCAATTTCTTGCTCGTCCATCTGGGCGGGATGGCGCTTGTTGTGATAAAAGATGAATCGTTTGATCCAGCCGACATACGTTTCCTCAGTCCTTGGGCTATAGTGTCGCGCGCGGATTGCCTGGCGCACCTGGTCAAGCAGCCTGGGTTTTGGCGGGACCGAGGGAGGCGAGGAGTTCATGCCCGGTTGCGCGCTCTGATTTGTCGCTCTGAGCCGCTGGTCAACTAGACTCTTCATTTTGGCGTTTTCCATGGCGACCTCCCGTTGGTCGATTCATCAATCAGGTGCCCTCACCCTCGCCCTCTCCCAGTGGGAGAGGGGTAAAGTAAGCTGATAGCTGAACGCTTCTTTTTCACTGCGCCCGCCGGGGATTAGCTGCTTCTTGCGGAAACAAAAAAGCCCGATTCCCACAGACAGACTCATCCATCTGATAGAGAATCGGGCTCCCGTCCTCAGTCCGATCTATACTCGGGCAGATCCTTTAACCCTTGTAGGGGCAACTTCCATGGTCCGTTCTGCCCTAACTATCGCTGTCATTTTGACGAAGAAAAATCGCCAAGCTTCAATCAAGAGAATGAAACCAGCGTTTAGTGGTGATGCGAGATGAGGCTAACCCCGCTCGCAGAGGTCTGAGGAGTTAATTTAGATCAGCCGGAAGCCTTCGATATCCAGGATGGAACCTTTGCGCTTGGCCTTTGGCTTGATCACAGCCTTCACGCGGGCGCCGATGCGAACCTGTGAAGGCTCGGTCACATCGAGAAGGCGATGGAGAAAAAACGTGGTGGCTCCATCGAGCTGTACCAGAGCCAAGGCGAGCGGCCGCCTGAGAGGACTGCCATCGCGCTCCACAGAGCAGAAGGTGAAGCTTGCGAGCCTGCCCTCCGGCTTGACCTCGACTTCTTCGGTGAGCTCGGCGAAGCAGCGCTCGCAGAATAGTCTCGACGGTACATAGACTTGCCGGCAGGCGTCGCAGCGTGTGCCGACGAGCTTACCGCGCTCCTTCAACGCTTCGAGGAAAGACTGCCCGGCAACTCCCGCAGTGTAGAGCGACCGGATCGGAATCTCTCCGCGCCAGGTGCGCATTTCCGTTTCTCGTGATCGTGCTCGTGTCACGTCAGAACTCCTTAACCCTTTAACCTTGGCACTCTTAAACCCTTGAACCTCGAAGAGGAAGCGGTTCCCAACACGCGATGTCGGTAATGCTGCAGACGCGCCGGGACCTGGGCTTCCAGACCGCCTTGACGCGCATTCCTATTCGTACGCTCCGGGGTTCAACCTTCTTAAGAATATGCAGAATGCCCATGCCCGCCGAGGCGCCATCGATCTCAATCACGGCCGGGATCTCCGGCCGCTTCAGACGGCGCACATCCCAGCTCACGTAACAGAGGGAGAAGGTGTTTACCGTTCCGGTGTCTTTGACGTAGACCCAATCGTCCGTCGGACGAAAGCAGCGCTCACAGAACATGCGCGGTGGGATCATGACGCGGTCGCACTTTCGGCAGCGGCGCGCGATCAAGCGGCCGCGCTTCAGCTCCGCGAGGTAGCGGCTGATAGCCTCCCCCGTGTCCCACGCATAGCGGAGCTTCGGGGTGTAAACGACGGCAAAGCCCTGCTTCTTCTTTACC
>JACPFH010000459.1 GCA_016183075.1 Deltaproteobacteria bacterium
GAAAAGAGTCGGCAACACAGAGACGCGGATATCGAGTTCCTGTCCGTTGCCCATCTTGAGCTTGATGCGCCCGTCCTGCGTTAGCCGCCGTTCCGCGATGTCCAGATTCGCCATAACCTTGAGGCGCGAGATCAAGGGGTTTTTAAGGCGCAGCGGGGGATTCATGATCTCGTGTAGAATGCCGTCGACGCGGAAACGGATTCGGAAGACCTTTTCGTATGGCTCGATGTGAATATCACTGGCACGCCGCTTTGCGGCATCGGCCAAAACCGCGTTGACCAGCGTGACGACCGGGGCTTCGTTGGTCGCCTCCTGGAGCTCCGCCAGGTTGATGTCCTCTTCCTCGCGGATAACTTCCATCCCAGTCTCGCTGAATTTCTTGAGTACGTCGTCATAGCTGACCGTACCGAAGCGCTGCTCCAAGACCTTTCGAACGGACGAAATCGAAGCAAGCTGCACCCGCACGCCGTAGCCGGTGATAAACTTGACTTCGTTAATGGCGGCCAGGTTCGTTGGGTCGGTCATGGCCACAGTCAGCGTTGAGCCAATGAGCTTCAACGGAATGACCTGGTGCTTTTGAATGAGGTGGGGAGGGATGAGATTGAAGACGTTGTTAGGAATCTCGTTATTGTCGAGTTCGATTTTTTGCAGGCCAAACTGCTTGGCGAGGAAATCGGTGAGCTGGTTTTCGGTGGAGAACCCCAGGCGAACCAGTTCCTGAACTAGATTTGACCCGTTCTCCTTTTCTTTTCCTAATGCCTGGCTGAGCTGTTCGCGGGTAACGAGCCCTCCTCGAACCAAGACATCGCCCAAACGTGCTTCCATAGAAAGTCCCGACCGGCGAGAAACCGCATTATCCTACAAAATGCCCTTTTTTGTCAATTTCCGCTGTTCGGTGTCCCCCAGCCGGAAAAACCCAGGGGACAACTTTCGGAACTAAATAGCCGGAATTTTAACGAAAAATGGCTATCATCCGCGTTGCAACACTGCCTGAGCCGCCGCCAATTTAGCAATCGGCACTCGGAAGGGAGAGCAGCTCACGTAGTCCAAGCCAATCTCATGGCAGAAGACCACTGATTTCGGATCCCCGCCGTGCTCTCCGCAGATGCCAAGCTCTAAATCTTTGCGTACCTTACGCCCCTTCTCGATAGCGATACGCATAAGAGTCCCGACTCCGTCCCGATCGATGCTCACAAACGGGTCCTCCGGGAGCAGCCCGTCCTCTATATAACCAGGAAGGAATTTGCCCGCGTCGTCCCGGGATAGCCCCATGCATGTTTGCGTCAGATCATTGGTGCCAAAGGAGAAAAACTCCGCCTCGCGCGCGATCTCATCCGCGACTAAACAAGCCCGCGGTAGCTCGATCATAGTCCCGACCAAGTAACGAATTCTCACGCCGTAGGCCTGAATGGTCTCCCGAGCCACTCGCTCGACGATCTCGCGCTGTTTGTGGAGTTCTTGTCGCGTTGCCACCAAGGGAATCATCACCTCGGGGAAGGGATTCTTCCCCTCACGACGCAGCTCACAGGCCGCTTCAAAAATAGCTCGGGCCTGCATCTCGGTGATTTCCGGATAAGATATTCCCAGGCGGCAGCCGCGATGCCCCAACATGGGATTAAACTCGTGCAGGGCGGCCACTTTGTCCCTAAGAGTCTCGATCGGGACCTGCATGGTCTTGGCTAGCTCCGCAATCTCCGCTCCGGTTTTGGGCAAGAACTCGTGCAGCGGCGGGTCCAAGGTGCGAATCGTCACGGGTAGGCTTCCCATAACGTCGAGGATGCCTTTAAAATCCTCCCTCTGGATCGGCAGGAGTTTCGCCAACGCCCGCCGACGATCGTCCTCGGTATCCGCCAAGATCATTTCTCGCACGGCTCGAATCCGCTCGCCCTCAAAGAACATGTGCTCGGTGCGGCACAGCCCGATGCCTTCGGCGCCAAAAGCCATGGAGGTGCGGGCCTGCTCCGGAAGATCCGAATTGGTTCGCACTCCGAGCTTGCGCGTCTCATCCACCCACTTCATGACTTTGGCATAGTACCGGTAGACACGCGAGGCTTTCGGCTCAAGAGTCTTAGCAACCAGCACCTGCAAGACCTCCGAAGGAAAGGCCTGGATTTCTCCCCGGATGATTTCCCCCGTCGATCCGTCCACGGAGATCCAATCGCCCTCTTTCAAGATAAGGGACCCCACCACCATTTGTGATTTCGAGTAGTCGATATGTGCAGCCTCGCAGCCGACCACGCAGATCTTCCCCATCTGCCGTGCGACCAAGGCGGCATGCGAGGTCATACCTCCACGGGCGGTCAGGATCGCCTGCGCTGCAACCATCCCGCGGATATCCTCCGGGCTCGTTTCAACGCGGCACAGAATGACTCGTTCTCCGCGCTTTCTCCGCGCTTCCGCTTCTTCCGCCGTGAACACGATGCGCCCCGTCGCCGCCCCCGGACCCGCGGGAAGACCCTTGGCAAGGACGCGGCCTTCCTTAGCAGCCCGCTCTTTGTCGGCGCTATCGAAAATGGGGCGCAAAAGCTGGCTTAGTTGATCCGGCTCGACGCGGAGCAGCGCTTCTTTTTTCGAGATAAGGCGTTCTTTCACCATATCTACCGCGATCCGCACGGCTGCAAAGCCCGTCCGCTTGCCGCTTCGAGTCTGGAGCATCCATAGCTTGCCTTTCTCGATAGTGAATTCGACATCCTGCATTTCCCTGTAGTGGCGCTCTAGAACCTTGCAGATGCGCTTGAGCTCCCGATAGTTTTCCGGCATCGCCTCCTTGAACTCCGCGATCCGCCGCGGCGTGCGGACACCGGCCACCACATCTTCCCCCTGGGCATTGACCAAAAACTCGCTGTAGATACTTTTTTCCCCGGTAGCGGGACTGCGCGTAAACGCGACTCCCGTAGCGCAGTCATCATCCATATTTCCGAACACCATGGTCTGGACGTTGACGGCCGTCCCCCACGTGTGGGGAATGCGATAGTGCTGGCGGTAGGCAATGGCGCGGTCGTTGTTCCACGAGCCGAATACCGCGCCGATAGCGCCCCACAGCTGCTCATAGGGATCTTCCGGACACTCCTTGCCCAGCCTTGTCTTGATCTCCGCTTTAAACTCCGCGACGAGCTCTTTGAGATCCTCAGCGCTGAGGTCCGTGTCAACCTGGGCGCCGCGCGCCGCCTTCTTGCGTTCGAGAATGACCTCGAACGGATCGC
>JACPFH010000477.1 GCA_016183075.1 Deltaproteobacteria bacterium
AGTTGTGGGCCCAGATGACCTTTGCTTTCGGATTGTACTCCAGTAAGCTTTTCATCCCGTTCACGACGTCGGGCTCGCCTTCAGCGTGAAGGAGCAAGGGCACTCGGAACTTCTCCGCAAGCGACACAAAGCGACGCATCAAGGGTGTATCCACCGGGATGTCCAGTTCGCTGCCACCTTGGCCGTGCGCTTGATAGTCATAGTGACGGATGATGAACTCTCCCAGTCCATAAAACTCGACTGAGCGCAGTTTGTGCTCGGCTTCCAAAAGCAGCTTTTCAGCAACACTATCTGGTTTAAGCCAGCGAGACAGGTTTCTTTGTCCCAAGCTTGTTCGCTGGCCTGCGACAAACGGGATGAATCGACCGGGATGTTTTCTACTGTACTCCAACGCCTGCTCATCGCTGCCCGAGCCGCCAGAGCGGGCAGAAGCATAATACCTTGCCATTAAAACCATGCGGCTGACCCCAGCCCGGTCCATGAGGGCGATAAGTGTTTCGGCTCGCATATCCCCGTTGAGATGCCCATGGGCGTCGATGATGGAAAGCTTCTCAGGCTCGGCATGCGGCGCAACCGCTCTAACACAGCTCGCCGCAAACAGAGATATTCCGACTGCAATCACTAGCGTTTTCATGTCAAACGACAGGAGGCTCTTTTTCAGTCGCGGCCACTAAGAAGTTCCAAATTGCCCCGGCGACCACGTGCCCGCCCGCCGTCAGAGTGGTCGAACTCATGGACCTCGCCCGCAGTGTCGGCCTTGCCCGCCTCGCCATCCTCACGCAGCCAAAGCCAAACAAAGACCGCTAGGCGCCCCTAACAAGGCCCGACGGAGTCGCCGTGGTCAAGATGGGCATTGACCGAGCTGGCGTCCACCCTCATGGTCTGCTCCGCACGCGTGCCGGGCTTGTGGCAGATGAGCGGCTGGTTCAGCCAGTAAACGCGGACGGCGTTCTCATAGGCAAGTTTCCGGGCGAGACCCGGAGGGAGTTTCTCATAGAGTTGCGTCACGAACTGTGTGCCGGCTCCAAGCGACAGTGGGAGCCGCGTGCGCTGGAATTCCTCTTCGTCCGCGCCTGGTACGGGGCTCGAGTAAAACGAGTCCAGCCCGATCATGAAGCGGTCCGGAAACGAGCGAAAGAGATCAAGCCATTGTCCTCTAATCTGGCCCTCGGCGTTGGTGAGGCGATTACGGCATCCCTTTTGGGCGCTGCGGGTCAGAGGCCGGAGCTGGATGTAAAGGTTCGGGTGATTCTGGAGAAGGCGACCCGTGAGAGCGGCCGTGCGATGCCCCGTGTTGTCCCAGCCGGCGTGGACCCAGACGATGACCGCCCCGCGGTTGTGCCGCAATAGCCGTTCGAAGGCTGCTATATTATCCGACAGGGCAGGAGGGTTGGGCGGCGGACGGAGGTCTCCCGTGCAAGGATCTATGTTGGGGTCGATATCGCCAACAATTGCTTCCATGTGGAGGTCGATCGGTAGATCGTAGGTCCCAGCGAGGTCCGCCAAGGCCAGGAGGAGCGGGTGATCGGGTGGCACGTGGATGTAGGGATGCCCTCCCTCGTGCAATGAGAAGTGTTCGGCGGCCAGCTCCCCGAATCCTATAGCTCCCTGGCGCAGGAGCTCCTTGGCCGTCTCCAGGAACGGGGGCAGCGTCGCTTCGAGGCTTGCCGTGCCGGAAACGACCGCCGTAATCATCGGTTCGAGGCTCTCTCCGCCCAGAAGAAAAGCAAACCGTCCCGGGTGTCTGGCGGCCACATCAGCCAGGTAGCTGAAATCACATGGGAGTAGTCGGCCTAGGGTCAGAGCGTCCATCGGCGGCGGCATGAAAAAAGTCATGCTTATGTCAAAGCGGTCCATCGCCGCCAAGACAACGTCCCTGATCCGGTCGTCGTAGGTACAGTCGCGGGAATGCGGGGGGTGGTTGTGGGTGTCGATGTAGCCATCCCGGCCCACGTGTTCGTCCACACCTTTAGCTTTGCCAGCACTGATCCACAGAAACACCAGCGCTGCGGTAACGATGACCCAATATCGCTGACGTAAGCTCGAAGCCTTCATGGAAGCCTCCTCTTTTTTTCTGCCCGTAGATAGCGCAAAGAGGATGCCAAGGCAAAGCGGTGCCGCAGTCCCATGGTAATGTGCTGAATTAGCTAAAGAAATTTCGTGGCTCGAATTCTTAGAGCCTTTTCAGGACGAGGAAGCTTGCAGCCTTCGCGCTACGTCGTGTAGCAGAAGTGCTTCACCTGATCCCAAGCCGGCGTGGGGGCTCTCTACTGAATCACGTTGTCGGCGCGCATTAGGACTTCTGGCGGAATCGCCAGGGCCATTTTTTTGGCGGTCTTTAAGTTGATCACAAACTGGAATCTCATCGGATTCTCAACCGGCAAATCCTGAGGCTTTGTCCCGTTAAGGATCTTATGGACATATGTAGCCGCGCGACGAAAGTTATAAGCAATGTCCGGCCCGTAGGCCATAAGACCCCCTGTCTCCACATACTCCCTCGCATCGAACATTGTGGGTAATCGATTCCTAGCTACGAACTCCACGATGCGCCGTCGTCGGGCAAGAACCCAGGGGTTCGGTAATGTTAAGAGTGCGTGGGGGCGGCTCTTGGCGGCGGCTTCCAAGGCCGCATCTAAGTCTCTCAAGAGTCGTAAGGAAACGGGTTCTAACCGGACTTTCAAGAAACGGGCAGACACCTCCAACTCCTTCATGGCCGGTTCGAGGGCTGGCACTGAACTCCAGAGAACTGCCACGCGCGTGGTTGTTGGGATCGCTTCCTTCAAGAGTTCGAGCCTTTTCCCACTTAATTCAGGGGCAAAGTTTGTTATCCCGGTAATGTTCCCCTCAGGCCGCAACGGGTTCGCGACAAATCCCCCTGCAATGGGATCGCTCATGATCGGCATCACGATGGGAATTGTCTTGGTTGTGTTCTTCAGAACCCCGATCGGTGCCCCGCCATAGGACACAATAACGTCAACTCTGAGCCGGACCAATTCTGCTGCAAGATCAGGAAGCCGACCGGGCCTTCCACCAGCTTCTCGGTGCTCGAGAATGACATTGCTACCCTCCACATAACCAAGATCATGGAGGCCCTTGCGGAATTCTTCGACACCGGACCGGGGAACAGGCTCAAGCCAGAGAAGTCCGACCCGGGGGATTTTCTTTGCTTGCTGACTACCTGCCGTGGAAACAGTCATGACCAGAGCTAATTGAACTGTCAGAAGCCCAAGGATATTTCTCACAACCATGCTTTTCAACCGATCCGCAGGGCCTTTATGAGCCTTAAGAGGTGGGTTCTGTGGAGACCGAGAGCCTTGGCCGCGGCGGCACGATTTCCTTTCGCTTGGCCAAGAGCCTTTTGGATGAGCTCTCGCCGGTAAGCGTTGGTCGCCTCATGATAGGACAGGCTGTCGGATCTTGGCCGAGGGTCGGTGCCTACAATTCGAGGAGGTAGGTCTTCGAGCGTGATTCTTGGTCCCTGCCCCAGGACAACAGCCCGCTCGATCACATTGGCCAACTCACGCACGTTGCCCGGCCAGCTGTAAGACAAGAGCTTCTCCAGAGCCTCCTCGCTGATCTCGGTAAAGTTTTTCTTCGTTTCTTTGGAGAAGCGCTGGAGGAAGTGGTTCGCGAGGTCGGAGATGT
Source organism: Deltaproteobacteria bacterium (assembly GCA_016183075.1). Taxonomy (GTDB): domain Bacteria; phylum Desulfobacterota; class Binatia; order UBA9968; family UBA9968; genus 2-12-FULL-57-22. The sequence continues at coordinate 3,646 of JACPFH010000477.1, forward strand.
CTTCCTTTCTCTCTCGGACACAGGGAAGCGTGATGGGAATAACGTTGAGCCGGTGGTAAAGATCTTCTCGGAAGCGACCGTCTCTCACGGCTGCGTTCAAGTCGCGGTTCGTCGCGGCGATAATCCTCACGTCAACCCGCAACGGCTTGGTGCCACCGACCCGCTCGAACTCCCGTTCCTGGAGAAACCTGAGGAGCTTCGTCTGAAGCTCCGAAGAGATGTCCCCCACTTCATCTAAAAAAACCGTCCCGCCTTCCGCCTGCTCCATCTTGCCCTTTTTAAGCTGATGGGCTCCGGTAAAGGCGCCCTTCTCATGGCCGAACAGCTCGCTCTCCAGAAGATCCCGAGAGAGACCCACACAGTTGATCGCGACCAGAGGTTTTCCCTTTCGGTCGCTCCAATTGTGGATGGCTCGGGCAAAGATTTCTTTGCCGGTGCCGCTTTCTCCCAGCAACAA
>JACPFH010000047.1 GCA_016183075.1 Deltaproteobacteria bacterium
CGCTTCAGGGATGCCGAGCGCGTGGGAGGCAATCCGCAGCATCTTATCCCTTACCTTTTTTGTCGCCATGATCACGGCGCCGAGATCGACATCGTTGAATTTGTTGGAGTAGACCCCGGAGTGGCCGAGAAAGGGCGAGACCAGGGAGTCGACGTGGCTATTCATAGAAACCGTGTCCGGACTGATAGCGAGCATATCTGCCACGACCTGGGCCGTGGTCGTCGCGTGGCCCTGTCCCGAATCCACAGAACCCAAAAGGACATTCACATTCCCGTCATAGTCTACGCTTACGATGGCCCCCTCGGCATTTCCCGTGTATTCGGGCATTCCTCTAGCGGTGTAGTAATAGCCCAGATTGGAGGTTCCGGGCTCCACGCCGGCGCTCAGCCCAATGCCGATATATTTCCCTTTTTTTCTCCCCTCTTCTTTCTTCCCTTTTAGCTCCTCATAGCCGATTAGATCCAAAGCCTTTTTAAGGCATTGCGGATAATCACCGCTCTCGTAGATCTCACCTGACGGTGTCGTGTAGGGCATCTGGCCGGGTTGGACGAAGTTTCTAAGTCTGATCTCTACCGGGTCGAGACCGAGCTTTTTCGCCGCGATGTCCACCATCCGCTCCAAAACAAAGATCATCGTGGGCTTGCCGACTCCTCGGTTCTGTACCGTGGGGGCCTTGTTGGTCACCACGCTCAGCAACTCGGCCTTCGTGGCCTTGATTGTGTAGCAGCCCACCATCGTGGCGAACTTAATAAGGCCGTAGATGCCCGCGGTGTGGACGAAAGAACCGTCGTTCTGTATATCTTTGATGCTGAGGCCGAGGATCCTGCCGTCCTTTTTCAAAGCCAGCTCGATCTCAACGTTCGCATCGGGCGCGTGCGTGCCTGCGAGCAGGTGCTCGCGTCTCGTCTGTATCCATTTGACCGGCTTGCTCGCTTTTTTGGCTAAGAGAGACAAGATGACGATATAAGGCCACAGGGCCAGCTTGATGCCGAACCCGCCGCCTATATCGGGGACGATGAGGCGCAGCTTGTGAATCGGTATCCCGAGCGTGTTGCAGACATTGGTCAGGCTTCTTCCGTGCTGCTGGTCGTTGGACCAGACCACGAAGGAGTCGCTCGCCCTTTCGTAGTTTGCGATAATCGCCCACGGCTCCAGGGGAGTGGAGCTGTAGCGATGGACCTTAAAGCTCTCTTTCAGGACCAGGTCCGCCTCCCGGTATGCCTGCTCGATGTCACCGTGCTGCATGTTGTCGTGCATCAGCACATTGCTGCCGGCTTCCTCAAAGACCAGCGGGGCATCGGGCTTGAGCGCGTCCTCGAGCGTGACGACAGGCGGGAGCGGTTCATACTCGACCTCGATGAGATCGAGGGCATCCTCTGCGATATACCGATCCTCCGCGACCACGGCGGCCACAGGCTCGCCCACGTACCTGACCTTGTCCGCGGCCATCACGTATTGCGTCGCGGGACGGGTGATCGCTCGTGCCGAGATCGGTTTGGTCTGGCGCGCCACCTCCTGGCCCGTGAGCACGGCCACGACGCCTTGTAACGCTTGGGCCTTCGTGAGATCGATTCCCTTTATGCGCGCGTGAGCGTACGGGCTGCGCAAAATCGCGGCCTGGTAGCAATCCATGTTCAGATCATCGACGTAGGCGGCCTCGCCCTTAACGAGACGAGTATCTTCCTTGCGTCGAATCGGTTTTCCCACCCAGTTTCGGGTCACTAGAATTTCGTCCAACTTCATCATGGTTTTGTTCTTTCGAGCTTTTTGGCCGCGTCGCCGATGGCGTCGATGATCTGCTGGTAGCCCGTGCACATGCAGAGATTCCCCTCGATCGCCTCGCGGATCTCTTTGTCGCTGGGATCGGCGTTCTCCGCCAGCAACCCATACGCGCTCATGATCATCCCGGGAGTGCAGTAACCGCACTGAACGGCAAATTTGTCCATGAAGGACTCCTGAATCGGGTGTAGACCATTCTCGGCCATGCCCTCGATAGTGGTGATGACCGCGCCGTTCGCCTGGACAGCCAGGATCATGCAGGATTTTACGGCCTTGCCGTTAAAGATCACCGTGCATGCCCCGCAGTTTCCCGTGTCGCAGCCCACGTGCGTCCCGGTGAGCCGGCCCTTTTCGCGCAGGTAATGGACCAGAAGGAGCCTGGAATCTACCTCGTGCTCGAAAGCTTTTCCGTTGATCGTGAGCTTGATCCGATGCATAGCTTACCCTAAAGAACCGGCAGACTGTGTGAAAACCCCGCTCATGGTTCGACGGGGCTCAGCAGGAGCGGGTTCGAGTTCCATGACTCCAAGCCTTTAGCCGTTCGTCCTGAGGCTCTCGAAGGGCGAACGGCGCCTTTTCACACAGTCTGCCGGCCGTTTGACCTTGAATGAAGTTGTCTACCATACCTATGGGCTCAGATGAGCTTTGCGATCGCGCCGTTTATCTTTAGCTCGATGACGATGTTCTCCTCTTTTGAGTCCGGCGGGGGAAGCGAGCGGTGGGCGACCCCTTTGGGAATAACAAACATCTCTCCCGACTGAAGCGCGATATTGCCGAGCTCCGTCTCCCAGTGAATCGCTCCTTTATAACAAAAGATCAGCTCGTCGCAATCCATGTTGCGATGCCAGAAGTTCATGGGTTCCTTGGTTCGCTTGGAAAGATCGAGGCGCACGCCCTCAGCTTGAAAGATCGGCAGGACGGTTCCCTCGGCCCTGGCATAGTTGGAAGGACGCAAGGCCGGATCGTTGACGTTGATCTTTTCGAGTTTGATCTGGGCGCTTTCGGCTGAAAGGACGGCGACCGGAGAGGTCTCGCGCTTGATGGTGAGTTCTTTTCCGGCCCATGTAAACTTCTCCGTGTAGGTCATTGGAATCCTCCTGGGTTTTTTCAGCTTTGCATGTCGGGTCAAAAGCAAAGCCCATGCCACTCAACCAACTTACCAAGGAGTTCGTTGATAAGTAGACATTACAGTCCACTCGCTGGCCTGTCTCCGTCATGCCCGCGTAGGCGGGCATCCAGTCTGCTCGTGCCTCTCCCCTGGATTCCCGCTTCCGCGGGAATGACGGACCCCCCTTTGAATGTAAAGCTACTTCTGAACTCCCTAATAGAATTTGCGCTGCGAAAGGCAAAACGCCAACCGATTCACGCACCTTGGCTCCAGCGGCATTCTTAGAAATAGGAAATTAGCTGATTTCATTTCTCATTTCCAGTGTGGTCGTCTTCGTCATGGAGATCGACCGCACAGGCCGCTTTTGAGAGTTGGGCGCCAATAGACATGTAGCCTGATGGCATGGAAATTGCCACAGCCGAAATCGATATGACCTCTAAACCGATCATTGACATCCACGCGCACTTCTATCCCGAAGCCTATCTCAAGATCCTCGCCGAAGAGGGGGGGAGTTTCGGGATCAGGCTGGATCGAAGCTCGCCCAAAGAAGTTGTCATCGATATAAGAGGGAGCCGCTTGATCCTTGGGCCGGCATTTACGGATCTGGACCTCAGGCTTAAGGAAATGAAGCGCCAGCGCGTGGATATTCATGCCCTTTCGCTTACCCGCCCAATGGTCTACTGGGCCGATCCGGAGTTGGGCCTGAAACTGTCTCAAGCCATGAACGATGCGATGGCCGAAGCCCACACGGCCTTTCCCGACCGCTTTGCCGGTTTCGCCGTTCTTCCCATGCAAGACATCCCTACGGCGATGGTGGAGTTGGAGCGGGCCTGCAAGCTGCCAGGGATACGCGGCGTTTACATGGGGACCAATATCAACGGTAAGGATCTTTCGGCGCCGGAGTTCATCCCACTGTTTCAGCGGATCGAGGAGCTTCGGTTGCCTGTGTTTCTGCATCCGACCCAGGTGATCCCGACCGACCGCCTCAAGCCGTATTTTTTCTATAACCTCATTGGTTTTCCTGTCGATACCACGATTGCCGCCGCGCATCTGATCTTCAGCGGTGTCCTGGACCGTTTTCCGCGCCTTAGTTTTTGTCTGCCGCACGTGGGGGGAGCGCTGCCGTATCTCATCGGGCGGATGGATCGAGGCCATAAAATTAACGAAGAATGCAGGGAGACGAAACACAAACCCTCCGCTTATTTGCGGCGCTTCACATATGACACGATAAGCCATGATCCCGGCGCGCTTCTTTATCTCATTCGTCTGGTCGGGGCCGAGCGGGTTATGATCGGCAGCGATTATTGTTTCGCGATCGGATATGACCGTCCCGTGGAGGTGGTAACTCGCCTGGCAGGTCTTTCTCGGGCCGACCAGGCGCGGATTCTTGGCTCGAACGCAGCTCGGCTGCTCAAACTCGGCTAGCGTGGATTATCGATGGAAGTAGCGAAAGCCACCACAGGCTGGTGACCGAGGGAAGCGCGAGCGAGGCTGCGGACGTCTGATTACGGACTGCCCAGATCATGGCACGAACCCATCGGCCGCAGCCGAGAGCGCGCTTCCCGAGGGAGCTTTACGTCCACCACGGTGCGGGATCTGCTCGGTCAAGGAAGGTAGCGGGGTTCCATCGAAGGGAGCTACTTATGGCCTATAGAGATTTGCGCCAATACCTGGCTCGGTTAGAAGAAAAAGGGCTGCTCAGCCACGTTCAAACTGAGGTCGACAAGGATTGGGAGATCGCTGCAGTCTGCCGGCGGGCTTTTCAAAAGATTCCCGAGCGCAACCGACCGGCCCTGCTGTTCGACCGCATCAGGGGTTATGACATGACCCTCGTGATTGGCGTTCTCGGCGCCTCCCGCCGGATCTACGCGACCGCGCTCGAGACCGAAGTGGACAGAGTTTTGGATAAGTGGGAGTCGGGAACAAAAAAACCTCTTAAGCCCCGGCTCGTTGAGACCGGGCCTTGCCAGGAGGTCGTGCATATGGGCGAGGAAGCGAATTTTGAAGTGCTCCCTGCGCCGGTGTGGACAGTGGGAGAGGATCCGGGCCCGTACCATACTTCGCCGTTTGTCATTTCACGGGATCCGGAAACGAGAATTCCGAACATGGGAACGTACCGGGTTCAAGTGAAAGGACAAAGAAAGGCGGGGCTTATGATCAATCCACCCCGCAACATGAACCACCATATTCGCAAACACGAGGCCCGCGGCGAGGGCACGGACGTGGCGATCGTCTTTGGCGCCGATCCCGTTGTCGGGCTGACTGCGGTGACTCCCTTTCCTTACGGCATCGATGAGCTCGAGATGGCGGGGGGCATACGGGGAGAGCCGGTCGAAGTGGTCCGCTGCCTCACCGTGGACCTGGAAGTCCCGGCTACGGCCGAGATCGTTGTCGAAGGAAGAATCCCGTGTGGCGGCAGGGAAGCGGAGGGACCCTTCGGCGAATACACCGGGTATATGGGGTCGAGAGAAAACAACCCCTACATCGAGATCACCTGCATAACCCACCGGCGGAGTCCCATTTATCAGGCCTTTTTGAGCCAGATGCCTCCGAGCGAGTCGAGCTGCATTAAGGCCCTGGGTCGAGAACAGGTTATACGCAGGCATCTCAAAGATAATTTGGGACTCCCCGTGCGTGATGTTTGTCTTCCCGAGAGCGGAGGGGCGACGGGTTTGCTCTTGATCTCGATCAAAAAACAAAATCGCTTCCAGCCGCTCAAGGCCATGATGGGAGCATGGTCCCTGCACGACGTTTTCGGTAAGGTGGCCGTCGTTGTAGATGACGATATCGATATCCGCGATTCGTTCCAGGTCGAGTGGGCGCTCAGCTTCCGCATGCAGCCGAGCGACGACGTTTACGTGATCAAGAACACCGACCCGCTAACCCTCGATCCCTCTCAGCCTCTGTTATTTGGTGAAAAGGTGGAGCCGACCGCGCAGATCAGCTCCAAGGTGGGGATCGATGCCACGCGCAAACATTCCTATCCGGCCCTGGCGGTGCCGCCAAAAGAGCATCTCGAGAAGGTCGACGCTCAGTGGGAGCGCTACGGCATCCGCCCGGTCAACGGAACTTGAGCTTCCGAGCCCCGGCCAAGTGTCCGCCGATCACGGCCGGCGGGCATTTGCGCCCGCGCATCCAGGCGAGCCGCCCTCAATTCCAATAGCGTTGGCAGACCTACAAAGCCTCAGGCGCGGCAATGATCCTCGTTAGTTTGCTTGCCTGTGGCAGCCTGGGGTAGTTTTCTCCCGGGATTGTATATCCTCTGTGTCTGTAAAAACTATTTTGGCACTGCGAAGTTTTTTCCGTGGCTGTGTCTCAACTGTGGCTGTCCGAGAGGTATTGAGACAATGACCAGGCCAGTAGTTTTGGTGAATTGGCTGACCGAGCCCTGTTTTACCAAAGCGATGTTGCTGCCTTTGACAAGCTTGCAATTTTACAACCGAGAGTGGTAGGTTTCACAAGAGAGTGGGTTTCTTCGGCTAATTTCGACCCGTCTCTTGGCCGCCATATCGGAGGAAGCAATTTGGCAGAGTCCACGTCCATTCTAACGCTGCCCGAGGTCGGGCGTGCGCACTTCGAAAACAATTTCATCAAAACCGCCGTTTGCGAGTTGCGCTTTCCTGCACTCTTGGAATTTGAGACGAAGCCTCCCGTTCAACTCCAAAAGGAACTCCGAAAAGATTTTCCGCATTATGAGCGTCAACAATCGGTCAACTTGAGCGATCTTCAAGAGAAGGAGGTAAAGCATCTTTTAAAATCAAAAAAGGGAGACTGGCTTGTTTCTTTTAAATCGTCGTCCATTGCGGTTGAAACCAGTCGTTATACCCATTTCAGCGAATTTCTTCAGCAAATACAAAGTGTCCTGCATAAGTGTAAGCCAATGCTTGATACTGATTTTTTTACGCGCGTTGGTCTGAGGTACATAAATGAGGTGCCCATCGAAGATGGGAAGATTGATGGCTGGATCAGAGCCGAGCTCGTTGGTCCATTAGTGCAGGGTGTGTACGGAACAGTGGATCGGTTCATCCAGGAGGTAAGGGGAAAAACCAAGAGTGGTAAGTATACTTTTAGGCACGGAATTGCCGGGGTTGCGGAAAACAAGGCCAACCTTTATAGTATAGACTTTGATTTTTATAATGAAAATGTTGAGGCTGAGTTTGTGTTGCCGCTGATCTCTGAGTTCAACCAAGAAAGTTTTCGGTTTTTCCTTTGGGTGATTGGTCCTAAGGTTAAGGAACGTTTGGGTAAATTAATCCCCGAGAAAGGACAAAAATGACGGAGGAAATGACGACAGTCGAAGCGCGGTCTACTCAACTTGACATCCGCGAAAAGCCTGAGGACACTCCTCCGTCAATCGTTGGGACTCGACGGGTGCGTTATCAAGCCGTTTTGGCGTTCGCCACTACCACCCAGGCCCTTAACCCCTCCTGTCTGGCGATGAATGATTACGTGCTGATTTCAAGAGATATGACAGGCTTTAGCGACGAAGAACTAGTTGGGGAATCACAGATCTCTAGATCTGACGAGGAAGTGCCAACAAATGAACCCTCCCAAATATCGGATGCTGAAATCGCTAACCGCGACAGACTTCAGTTGCTGGCCCGAGCGGATGTCGCTGAAAACCTATCTACGGAGGAGGAAGCTCGGCTGGCAATTGTCACCGAGAGAGTTCGTCGTCTTATTCCCCGAGTCACAAGCGCTGATTTTGAGGACCTCGAACGGATTGCAGAAGACCTTAGACGCATCGAATTAGAAGATAGCCAACGTCGGATTCGACTCGGTTTGCTTTGAACCCTTTTCTGTATCCAAAATCCCAGCATCGACGTACCCAGCAACCTCGGAGCTATTCCCACTACCCGTCGTATAAGCCCTTCTTAAGAGCGGAATTTGGGCGCCAGTGCGTGTATTGCCGCCTACCTGACGGACCGAAGGGGCAAGATGCCTTTGGCGTCGACCACTATCGTCCTAGATCGTTATTTCCTACTCTCGAAAATGTGTATTCAAATCTTTTATATGCCTGCAATTGTTGTAACCGGCGAAAAGGGGATTTTTGGCCTACTTCTGACGAAATGCGCGCCGGGCAATTTATTCCCAACCCCTGCGATCATGTAATGTTTGACCACCTGAGATATCAATCAGTTCGCGTCGTGGCCCGCAGTCCAGCAGGGGAGCGTGCTGAGAAGATCCTGATGTTTAATGATGATGAATCTGTTCAATATCGGGAATTCGTAGTCGGTCTGATCCAGCTAGCAGAGCAACAGAGGAATCGACTTCGAGCAACCATAACAGAAATCGAGCGGCAATCGGAATTGTTCCCCAACCGAATACAAGCGTTATCCCCAGAAAAAACGTCCGCTGAGAACGAGCTTATCAAGATAGAGCATTACTTGCTCAGACTTGGAGGAGGACCGTCGTAAGCCGCTCCGAAGGTCCGACAGCTTCCTGATTAAAAATCGTCGAGTGTTATCTTGGTGGTTGTCTGTGGTTCTTTTGTGGCTAACCCATTAGCGCATACCAAGACTCTAGAGGGTGATGGGAGGGATAATTCCCTTTGGTTTGCATGAGTTTTGTGGCTTGGGTATCTCTGCGGATTGCATCTGAATGACTGAAAATCCTGGCGTCCCGGTCC
>JACPFH010000498.1 GCA_016183075.1 Deltaproteobacteria bacterium
GGATCCGCACACGATGGGGACGGCCAGGGTGTCGAAAATCGCCAAAAGGTCGACGCAGTCTCCTTTACGCCCCGTGTTCTGCGTGATCCAGTACTGGCCGGTGGAGTCCCACTCGGTGTTCATCCACATATTGAAGGAGTCGTGGACATCGTCCGGAGTTAAGCCGTATTCTGCGACGCTTGCAGCGAAGGTGTCCTGGCAGTTGGTGTGAGTTCCGTAGCGCTCGGGCGTGAATCCCTCGCCGTAATGTAGAGCCGCCTTGCAACGACCGCCCAAGAGGTCGGTCACGCAGGTCTCGGGCATCTCCAGAATGGCGTACATCGGGCGGTTTCGGCTGTGGACGCTCCAAACGATGTCGCCCTTCTTGGGCCTGAAGCCGTGATAGGAGCGGGTATTGCTCACGCCCAGATATTCTTTGTAGTCGTGCAGGTTGAAGGCGTTAAAGTCTACGCATTGCTCTCCCTCGACCTGGGTGACCCGGAGCACCTCGGCTCTGTAGACGGGCAAAGCCTTGCCCGAGACGGGCTCCAGTATAATATCTTCCCGCTTGGGTCCATATGGAATCATGTTTCCCTCCGACCGGGAGCTAAATTCGTGTCTGGCGCAGGAATTCACGGAAAGCGTTGCCGATAATTTCGCCATCCGTCTTTCCGTACTTCCCGTCCTCTCGCAGGCGCCTGAGAATCACGTCCTGCTGTTGGTTAAACTCGACTTCCACCACTCGTTTGGATGCTGTCGGATTCTGTTCAGCCATGGAAAAGTCCTCCCGTTTCAGGGATTTCTTGCTTCACTCCGTCTCCGGCACGGCATATCCTCAGGCGAAGGCTTTGTCAAGGAACCTAGCCCTGCACGCCGCCGGTCGGAGAAGCCTGTTCTACTCGACGCCGAAGCAAAAACAGCAGCGCGCACGCGATCAGCACGAAGACCACCGCCGCCGCCGCCGCCTCATGGGAGCGCCCGGCCTGCCAGCGAGTGAAGATCAGGACGGGCAGGACGATGTTGTCGGGCGAGGAGAGCATCACGGCTACGGTGACCTCGCGCAGGGACAGGAGCAGGACCCAGAACCAGGCGAAGAAAACCGCCGGCTTGAGCAAGGGGACGGTCACCCGGCGCAGAACCCTGACGAGGGACGCGCCGCTGGTCCTTCCCGCCTCTTCCAGGTCCGGGTGAATCTGGATCATTGCGCCGTTGAGCGTCCGGGTTGCAAAGCTCATGAACATGATGATGTGGGCCAGGGCAATGATCAGGATCGTGCCGTAAATCGGGACAAGGTGTCGCGTAAGAAGGCCAAGGTATAGGATCGCGACCGCCAGAACGATTCGCGGGACCGCGAACGGCAAGAACGCGATGTTGTCGATCACGAACCGCCCGGGAACTCGAGAGCGGACAACGATCCAGGAGATGGGAATAGACAGAAGCACGACGCCGAGCGGCACCATGGTGATGAGCAGCCCGGTGTTGATAAAAGGATCCAGGCCGCTCTGGTCTGCGAGATTCACGTAATTCTTGATGGTCATGGATTCCAGCGCTCGCCACGACGGTACCTGGAAGAACGGGAGAAGCGAGAAATAGATCAACGTAAGGAATGGGAGCCCGAGCGCGAGCCCCAGGTAGAGGATCGCCAGCGAAACGGCCAGCGAGCGCCATTTGCCCAGTGACAGGATTTTGGCGCGCCGTCCCTTCCCGGTAATGGTGGCGTACCGGCGTCCCTGCTGCATCACCCGGGCATAATGTCTTGCCATGAGTAGGCTGACGAGCACGATGATGCTGCCATAGGCTCCGGCCAGGCCGTAGGCGGGAAGGCCGACGTGCGGCGTAATGAGGAGATAGATGAGGGTGCTGAACACGAAAATTCGCTCGGGAAATCCAAGAACAACCGGCACTTCGAAAAGCGTAGCGGCCAAGACGAGAACGTAAATACTCGAGGCGACAATCGCCGGTAACGCAAGCGGCAAATTAATGCGGAGAAAGGTCCGCATTTTACCGGCGCCGCTAAGGTACGCCGCCTCCTCGAGGCTTGCATCCATTGCCATGAGCACAGGGAGCAGCATGAAGAAGGCGGGGGGTACGAGATCGAGCCCCTGAACAACCGTCATCCCGCCAAGCGTATAAATATTGAGTGGTGGAGCCGCAAAACCCAGCGCCTGCGTGAACAAAACGTTGATGAGCCCGATGGTCGGACTCAGCATGACCGCCCACCCTATGCCCTGAATGAATCCCGGCACGACCAATATGACGCCCATCATCAGAGTGACGAAGTGCTTGAGCGGAAGATCGGTGCGAGCGACGGCCCAGGCGAGCGGGGCTCCTATTCCGATGGCGATAACCGTCGAGCCAACAGCCAATAGGGACGTGTTCAACAAAACACGGTATCCAAAAGGATCCGTCAACGCGTTTGCATAATTCTCCAGAGTGTACTGAGGCTGGCCGGGAGACCCGCCGATAAAGCTGAGCCACACAGTGGCCAACAGGGGGATGAGTACCAGGGCGGCTCCGAATAGAGCCAAGCCGAGAACCGGAAATAAACGCCACGAAACGGCGGCTGGTAGACGCTTCATCGCTCAGGCAGGACGCGCCGGTTTCCCAAGCGGCGGGCTAGCGCTTGACGAGAATCTTCTCGTATTGCTGCTGCAATCGCAGCGTGTTTTTCATCTGCCAGTCGAGGTGCGGTATCGCAATTTTCCGTCCGGCGGCATGTTTTGCAGCCGATGTCCCGGGCTTGAACAGCGACGAACCCTTGTAGAAATCGTCTAAGAAGCGTTGCCCGTCGCCGCTCAGCAGCCAGGCTGCCAACAGGGCGGCGCCGTGAGAGTTGGTAGCTCCCTTGGGGACGAAGATAACGTCGGGCGCGCCGGCTTCCTTGTCCGCCTCCAGATAATTGCTCGCGTAAACGGCAGAAATTGCGACTTCACCTGATACCAGCATTCGCTGCAGCGTGGGGATTCCGCCCAACTTAGGTTCCAGCGCACCCAGCTTCTTGACGAAGCTCAAAACACGCTCCTCTCCCCATTGCTGCGGTTCAGACAGTTGCGCCCACATATCCTGGTACGGCGTAGTGGCGATTCTCCCTTTCCATTTCGGGTTCACCACCTCGTCCCAACTCTTGGGAATGTCAGATCCTTTTACGACATTTGTATTACGCGCCGGGAAGATAAATCGTGTTTGAACGATGAGCGCTTGCTTATCGTAAGTTAAATCCTCGTTGGTTACCCAATTAAATAGCTTTGACCATTCAAAACGTTCAATGCTCTTCTGTTGATATAACGGCACGCCAATTACGTCGGTCTGGTACATCAAGTCCCAAGACGGCGGGCTCCCGGCTTTGACCTCGCTCAGCACCTGGGCCACTGCGGCGGGATAGCTCCTGGCCCGGTGGATTGTCACTTTAACGTCGGCACCGAACGTTTTCTTTAAGCCGGCGGCCATAGTCCTATTGGCTTCGGCAGTGCTCCCGCGCAGCGGCTCCGACATCTGCACGACAATCCGGCCTTCCTGATTTGCCTTCTTGGTTATCTCATCCAGGGTTTTAGCTGCTCCAGCCGCAGAGCAATCGACTGCTGGCACAGCTAAAAGGAGCGCTGCGGTAGTGACGCTCCACAACTTCCACAAGTCGGTACGGAAGTGCATTTTGGTACCTCCTAAATTGCCACACACCGCCGATTAATTGTCACCAGCGACAGGAGGCTATTATCTCGGATCTGGGCTCACTGTCAACAAATCGAAAACTCTCTGCCAGAAAGAACGTTAGAGATTGTTTCAGTCCACTACTCCGGCTACCACGTCCATCAGAACCGAGCAGCCAGGCACAGGGAATGGCCCCTTTACTTCGGCCGCGGATATAGCGGGCGGCTCGGGACCGAAGTGAGCCTCCCACACCTCTCTCACCGCGTCGAACTGTGTCAGGTCCGTGAACTGAAGCTGGGTGCGCAGCACCGTCGTAAGGGAAGCGCCGCCTGCCTCGCAGATGGCCTTAATGTTGCGCAGCATCACTTCCGCTTGCAGCTTGGCCGGGTTCCCGAAGAACGGGAAGCGGGGGTTCCGTGGCACTGAGGGGTCGATGCCCTGCTCGTTCGCCGCGAGTTGCGTGGACAGGAAAAGCAGGTCGCCTACTCTTAGGGCCTGGGGCTCATGGAACAGCGGTTTCGGCGCGCTGCCGGTGCGAATCTCCTCCCGAGGGGTCTTCGCCCCGCGCACCAGCGCGACGGCGAAGATCTCGATCAAGCACGCTTCCGAGGCCAGGCTGTTCGAGAAGACAATGTTGCGGGCCGGGGGATGTTCGGGCCAAGTCTCTCGCCACACGCGCTCCATGCCCGGTATATCCTCGGGATCGACCATTGCGACCCGGGTATATACGACATCCCGAAGCGATGAGCCGGCGTGCTCCAGGATGGCGCTGAGCTTCTTCAGTGTGTAGCGGGTCTGCACCTCGATGGGCTCGCGAAACCATGTTCGTGTGTCGACTTCGGCCTCGCTTGCCAGAGCGTGCTTGAAGTCTGTGGCCAGGTCTCCGGCCAGGAAGACCCACTCGCCCCAGCGGATCGCTTGCGAGTATCCCGCCACGGGTAGGGGAACAGCGTCCGTCTGCAGCGGCTCCTTGGGTGGGCCGCCCCTGGCAACGGCCACCGAATCGATCGTCATAAGCGCTCCGGGCACCAGCAGCCGGCTGGCGTGGAGCGCCATACTTGCCGGCGGCCCGACCGGCATGAGCTGGCGACGAACTTCCCGCGTCCCAAAGTGTCGCCGGCTGGCGAAGTAGGTATCGACTTTTACCTGGTGCTGCAGCGAGGAGCCCGCCGCCTCCAGCAGTTGGCTCAGCCGGCGCAGTATCGCCCGGTACTGCGCGCCGGTATCGATGCCCCGATAGGGAAGGCGGGCTTCGGGGGCGATATCGTTCTCATAGTCCGTGGCCATTTGCATTGAGGAGAAGACCCACGAGCCGAACCTGACGGCCGGGGAGTAGGCAAACGGGGGTCGCGGATAACCCGTTGGTGCGATGCGTTGTCGACGTTCCGCCATGAGGTTTGTTCTGACTCTAGTCTTGCCGTTCTTGGCGTGCAAGCCCGCCGCCGGGGCCAGCCGGCTGAAGACTCGCTAAAGGGCTCAGGAACGAGAAAAGATCTTATTAAAGGATTTTTAGGCTTACAAGGCTTCTATGGCGTGTCCGTTTGAATGCGTTGAGTTGACAGGTTTTGCGGCCTCGTGTTAGCGTCTCCCCGTTTTGAGGAAGTAGCCGGCAGAGGCTTAGAGGGAGAAGTTGTCGTTATGGCAATGCGGTTTATAGTCCACAGCTCCGCGAGAAACATTTCAGAGATCGTTCAGAGAATCCGGAGGGCGGAAGAGCTGGGATACGAAGGGGTCTTCCTGGCCGACAGCCATATGCGGTCCTTGGATCCATTTCAGGCCATGGCGGTTGCGGCCAGAGAGACCCGGAAGATTCTCCTCGGCACGGCGGTTACGAATATAGTTTACCGCGACCCGACACTGGTTGCCGGCTCCTTTGCGACGCTCAACGAGATTTCCGGCGGTAGGGCGATCGTGGGGCTCGGAACCGGCGATGGGCCGGTCGTCAGCCAGGGGAAAAACCCCACATCGCTTGGCAGATTCGAGGCGGGCCTGGCGGTGATTCGGGAACTTTTGCACGGGAGGGCCGTCGCGGTCCCGACCGGAAAGATCGCGCTCGGCATCGGCAGGCTGCCTGTGCCGATATACCTTTCCATGGAAGGGCCGCGGGGATTGCAGGTCGCGGGGAGGCTCGCGGACGGTATCATCTTCGGGTCCGGCTTTGATCTCAGCGTGCTCCAATGGGCGCGGGAGCGCATTGCAGCCGGGGCAAAGGAAACGGGCCGGGCGTTAGCGGATATCGATATCATGGCCGCGGGTATGGTCTTCGTTGACCAGGACGGCGATCGGGCCCGCTTCGCGATTCGGCGCCGCCTGGCGAACCGGGCGCACCATAATTTTCGCTACACCCTGGAAACCGTCCCTCCGGAAGAGGTCGACGGCGTTAAAATTTTCATGGCGGCCTTTGAAGGGGCCAAGACCAGACCGATCGAAGAGCGGATAGATCCCGCGCTGGTCACGGACTACCTGGCGCGGCGCTTCTCCATCGCCGGTACGCCGGAAGAATGCATCGAGCGCCTGGAGATACTGGCAGCGGCGGGAATACGCCGGGTCATGGTGACCCCGCCGGATTCGGCTTTCGATGAGATCATGGAGAGGTGGGGGAAAGAAGTTATGCCGCACTTCCAATAGCCCGGATTCCGACGGGACCGCCAATTTCGGCTCGATCGGGCAGAGCGGTTTCTGTTCGATCGCCGTCGACACCATGCTTGTAAGAGAAGGTTATGCCGTTCTCCAAACTTGGTCTTTCCCCTAAAGTCCTCGAAGGCGTTCGCGCCTCGGGTTACACGGACCCCACCGCTGTCCAGCTTCGCGCCATCCCGGTCGTGATGTCGGGGCGCGATCTGATCGGCTCCTCCCAGACGGGCACGGGCAAGACGGCGGCGTTCGCGCTGCCCATTCTCTCCCGGCTTGGCCATCACGGCGCCTTGCGGGCGCTGGTGATCGAGCCCACCCGCGAGCTCGCCGCCCAGGTAGAGACCGCTATCCGCGATTACGGGCGCTTCACCAACCTGCGCACCACGGTTCTGTACGGGGGCACGGGCTATGGCCGGCAAGACCAGGCGCTACGGCAGGGCGTGGACATTGTCGTGGCGACGCCGGGGCGCCTGCTCGATCAGATGCAGCGCGGCATGGTCAGCCTCAGGCTGATCGAAATCCTCGTCCTGGACGAGGCGGATCGGATGCTCGACATGGGCTTCCTGCCCGACGTGCGCCGCATCATCGCGCGTTGTCCGCGCGCGCGCCAGACGATGCTGTTCTCCGCTACCATCCCGCCCGAGATCGAGCAGCTCTGCCACTGGGCGCTCAACGATGCCGAGACCGTCGAGATCGGCCAGCGCCGCTCGCCGGCCGAGACCGTGACCCATGCGCTGTATCCCGTGGCGGTCGACCAGAAGCAGGAACTCTTGGAGGACCTGCTCAGGCGCACCGACTACGATCAGGTGCTTATCTTCTGCCGCACCAAGCACGGCGCCGACCGTGTGGCGAGCAAGCTCCATCATGAAGGCCACGCCGTCGCGGTGCTCCACTCCAACCGCACCCAGCGCGAGCGCGAGCAGGCGCTGAACGGCTTCCGCAACGGCCGCTACGAAGTGATGGTCGCCACCGACATCGCCGCACGCGGCATCGACGTCGAGCAGATCAGCCACGTCATCAACTTCGACGTGCCGCATCATCCGGAGGACTACGTCCATCGCATCGGCCGCACGGGCCGCGCGCAGAGCGTGGGCGACGCGTTCACGATCATGACCGCGGAGGACCTTCAGGAGGTCGCCGCGATCGAGCGGTTCATCGGCCAGAAGATTCCGCGCGTGAAGCTGGAAGGCTTCGCCTACAAATACACGCGGCTGATCGACGACCACCCCCCGCCCATTTTCGGTGGCGGGCGCTCGCGCGGCCGGCGGTCGTTCAGTTACGGCGGGAGAAGGCGGCGGTGATCTTTAGCCGGACTTGCCGGCCGCTGCCACAACGCCAGATAGGTGGGCCTTTTTCAACGGTCTGTTGCGCTGCAACCCGGCGGTCCTGGAGAAGCTATTACTAATACGTTTTCGGCTGGGGTCCCGGGCGGATCCCTGCAATGTCCGGATCTTCGCCCTCAGGGCGTCGCTAGCGCCCTCTGCCGTTTTGTGAATGTTTCACCCATAGACCACGATCCTACACGGTTCAGATAGCCCAGAGGAGCGACGGTAAAAAGTTACGGCTGAGCATCGACAAAATCAGGTGCCTGGGCATGCTCACACGAGTTATCTCCTGGGCGATCGCCGCATGAACGTGCGCTTGAAGCTGTCCTCGCCCTGCCCGGACTCTTTGAGCATGCTGGCTGCTTTAGTCCCCAGCACGTCCTTTATAAAGTTGTTATCCCACATGTGCTCCCGTAGCCTTTTGATCTTTTGGCGGATTTTGTGCCGGCCCGCGAGGTCGGTCTTTGCCGTCCGCAGATCGTTGAGGCCAAGGCGCATAGTGCCTTCCCACCCGTGCCTGGCCAGGCGTAGCGTGAGGTTGGGCGTTTCGGCGTCGCTGCCGTCGCTGAGGCTATAGTCTAGCTCTTTATCGATGCTGCGTATGATCTCCCTCAATGTGGCTTCATCTTCCTTGGAAACAGCGCTCCCTTGCATGGCGACCTCCTGTATTCTTGCAAAAAAGCCCCTAAGACAGTAGAGGGTCTGAGGGGGCGTCGACAAATGGGGTTTGTAAAAGTCTTAATAATATAATTCTATGTGATCGGAACGGAAAGATCAATCGCATCTTCGCCAGGGGCGATTCCCCGACTTGCCTGATGCGGGAGATAATTTTGAGTTGACGGGGTTAGCCCGAAGGTGGGAGAATCCCTGCGTTTCGCTATGCGCGTTGCGATTCTTTTCACGGCTTTGGGGCAACAGTGCCGAGGAATCCGGCTCAACGAAGAGGGTGATCCATGACGCTTCGCGAGAATGTGGTCATTGTAACCGGGGGAGCCAAAGGTGTGGGGCGCTACGCGGCGCACACCTTCGCGAAAGAAGGGGCCAGAGTGGCGATTGCTGATGTCGACGTAGAGCGACTGCACCGGACATTGAGCGAGCTCGGCCAGATCACGGATGCGATGGCGGTGAGCGCGGATGTCCGAAGCGAAGATGAAGTGCGCAGGCTCATAGACGAAGTCGTGACGCGCTTCGGCCGTATCGACGTTCTCCTGAACAACGCAGGGATCGTTCCTCACACCGCTTGGGGAATTCCTCGTTGGCCGCCTATCCGCTC